>DAOTAC010000291.1:0-3060 GCA_035382325.1 Bacillota bacterium
CCGTGGTTCAGGGGGGCGACGACCGAGAGCTCAGGCGTGTCTGCGCAGATCAGCTGGCGGAGATGGGGTTCGACGGCTATGGGTATGGGGGATGGCCTATTGCCGACGATGGACGGCTCGTTGACGGAGTGGGCATGGTTGCCGAGCTTACGCCGGATGACGTCCCCAGGCATGCCCTGGGCATAGGCAAGCCGGAGAACGTGGTGCGGGCGGCCGCGATGGGCTATGACACATTTGACGCTGTGATTCCCACTCGCGATGCGCGCCACAAGCGGCTGTACGTGGCATGCGATGGTTTTGCTTCGCTCACCTGGAAGGCCGAGGACTTCTATGAGAACCTGTACATCCATGACGCCAGGTTCGCCCGCGACCGCCGGCCGGTTGAGCAGTCGTGTGACTGCCTATGCTGTCGGAACTACTCCCGTGCTTACCTGCGTCATCTGTTCGATATCGGAGACTCGCTGGCGCTGCGACTGGCCACCATACATAACCTGCGTTTCTACACACGTCTCATGTCACGTATCCGCGAGATGCTGGAGGAGGATCGAGATGGGCAAGAAGGTGGGCGCGGCTGATCCGGTATACGAGATTGTCGCATCGCTAGCGTCCTCCAGGAAATACGCAGGTCTTTGCCCCGACACCCTTCACCGAACAGCCCGCTGGGCATGGGAGCGGTATCCCGATCTGCCCGCGGCCACGAAAGCTGCCAAAAGGAAGCTGCATCAGGTATTCGCATCGTTCATCCGCGAAGACGACATTCTGAAAGCGCAGCGCCTAGTGGAAACCCTTCCTTTGTGCCCGGATCAGGACGAGACGCGGTCGGTATGCCGCAGAATAATGGAACTACACTCCTCTACACGCGAGCGCATGCACAACATGGAGCAGCTGTACCCAGCCCTGCTTGCCGCGATAGGCGGACCGCCGCGCCGCATTGCCGACCTCGCATGCGGCCTGCACCCGTTTGCGCTTCCATGGATGGGGCTCCCGCCTGACACAGTGTACATGGCTTCGGATATTGACTGGCGGATTGTGGACTCGCTGAACCGATTCTTCGACCGTCTAGACATCTCAGCCAGCGCCGAATGTCGTGACCTGCTTGCAGACCAATCGCGCGTCAGCGCCGATCTGGTCTTCTTGATGAAGGCCCTGCCCGGGCTGGAGCAACAGGAGAAGGGCGGCGCAGCGAGGGTTCTCCGGCGACTGGACGCGGAATGGGTGGTTGTGTCAACCCCAACAGCTAGCCTGTCGGGGCGTGAGAAGCGGATGTACGAGAATTATGACGCCATGGTATCCCACGTCGTCGAGCAAGTTGGCTGGCGGGCGCTGGAGATGCGCTCTGGCAACGAAACCTTCTATGTACTGAGAGCCGAATCCTGACGCAGTGGGCAGACAGGCCTCCGCCCAGCGTTGCCAGGCGAAGGCCTGCTATCAATCACGCGCAGCCCATGGGCCGACACGTGTTCCCGACTAGTAGTCCATGCCGCCGCCCGGAGGATATGGCGGAGGAGTCTCCTTCTTCGGGATGTCGGCGATAATCGCCTCGGTCGTAAGCAACATCGACGCGATGGACGCAGCGTTTTGCAGAGCAGAGCGGGTGACCTTTACAGGGTCCACAATGCCGCACTTGACCAGGTCGCAGAACTCGCCCGTCAGGGCATTGAGCCCGAAACCCTTCTTGTTTTCGGCTTTGACCCTCTCGACCACTACCGACCCCTCGAGCCCGGCGTTGTTGGCGATGGTCCGAAGCGGATCCTCGAGAGCACGCTTGATGATGGTCACCCCGGTCTTCTCGTCGCCCTCGGCCTCGATCGAATCTAGCAACGGGATGATGTTGATGTAAGTCGCGCCGCCACCGGCAACGATGCCTTCCTCAACTGCGGCCCTGGTAGCGGAGAGCGCATCCTCGATCCTGTGCTTCTTCTCCTTGAGCTCCGTCTCGGTAGACGCGCCGACCTTGATGATGGCTACGCCGCCTGCGAGCTTAGCCAGGCGCTCCTGGAGCTTCTCGCGGTCGTAGTCGGAATCGGAATCCTCGATCTGCTTGCGGATCTGGTTGATCCGGCCTTCGATCTTCGACTTGTCGCCGCGACCTTCGACGATAGTCGTCTTCTCCTTGGTGATCTTGACGGTCTTGGCCCGACCTAGCTGGCTGAGGTCGACCTTCTCGAGCTTGGCACCGGTCTCTTCCGAGATGAACTGCCCGCCGGTGAGAATCGAAATATCCTCGAGCATGGCCTTGCGCCTGTCGCCGAAGCCAGGGGCCTTAACGGCGGCCACGTTCAGGATGCCGCGGAGTTTGTTCACAACCAGAGTGGCGAGGGCTTCGCCTTCAATGTCCTCAGCGATGATCACGAGGGGTTTACCCGCACGGGCAACCTTCTCGAGAAGCGGCAGGAGATCCTGAACGTTCGTGATCTTCTTCTCATAGATGAGGATGAAGGGGTCCTCGATTTCGGCCTCCATGGATTCGACGTTGGTCACGAAGTAGGGGGAGATGTATCCCTTATCAAACTCCATGCCTTCGACCTGCTCAACGCTGGTATCGATCCCCTTGGATTCCTCGACGGTGATGACGCCGTCTTTGCCGACCTTGTCCATGGCCTCTGCGATCCAGTTGCCTATGGACTCCTCGTTGCCGGCTATGGAAGCCACGTGAGCAATGTCTTCCTTGCCCACCACGGGTATGGCGACCTTATGTAGCTCATCTACGACGAGCGAGACGGCCTTGTCGATTCCGCGCTTTAGGAACATGGGATTCGCGCCGGCGGTGACATTGCGTAGACCCTCGCTGACGATTGTCTGAGCCAACACCGTAGCTGTGGTGGTGCCATCGCCCGCGACATCGTTAGTCTTGGCGGCGACTTCCCTGCACAGCTGGGCACCCATGTTCTCGTAAGGGTCCTCGAGTTCGATCTCCTTGGCGACGGTGACGCCGTCTTTGGTGATAACGGGTGAACCAAACTTCCTCTCCAACACCACGTTCCGGCCCTTAGGCCCGAGCGTGACCTTGACTGCCGACGCGACTGCATCTACTCCGTTTTTCAGAGCGGTGCGCGCATC
>DAOTAC010000292.1:0-3040 GCA_035382325.1 Bacillota bacterium
GCTGGAGCTGGGATATCGTCAGTTTTCGGCAATAGTTTCGGAGATACCGGCATTTTTTGAGTACATCGATTTCAGAGGGCCGCCGGACGGCATCCAGATCGCGAAAATCGGGGGGTATCCGGTCGGTCCGGGTATGGCATCGGGCACGGAAGGCGACAGGATATCCCACAACATGGCTGTATATGGCAATACTGCGCAATCAATGGAATACGCTTCCGCCGAGCCACCACATACTAGGCCGCCGCTGACGCCAAGAGCACCTTTCGCAGCACCGATCCGCCGGCTGGAGACCCCGGCCCAAATGCATGTACTCAAAAATTGCGCCTATCGGCAAAAGTATCGGCAAAAACTGACGGCATGCCGGCTTGGATACCCCCGGGGGTATATCCTTGAGCTGTCGTGATCGCCTTTCTGCCCTCGGATCTATCCCTCGGATCTATCGCTCGGATCCATTGCCGGATCTATCCCGGGTCCCCTTCTGCCCCAGCCCCTCTCACTGTGATCCTGGTGAGGTCGCTTGCTGAGGGACAGACCCGGAAGGGGAGTCGGATGGGTTGAGTGGGGCGCCAAACGCCGAATCGGCGCGGTGCCGGAACTGGCGCGACCCCGGAACTGGCACGACCCGCGGCTCCGATAGCACCAATCCTTACATGCACCCCTGACAGGTCGGCCAACAAGTCGGATAGCCAGTTGACAGCACGAAACCTCAGCTGTACACTGTGAATGAGCAGGTGACTGACTGTTCAGTCAGTGGGCCGGTTCGGCTCAACTGGCGAATGACCAGCTCTCCGAGGCGGTGAGTGCATTGATAGCAGTAACTGGAGGAACTGGGCACATTGGAAACGTGCTCGTGCGGGAGTTGGTAGCCCGCGGTGAGCAGGTACGAGTCCTTGCGCTTCCAACTGAAGACACACGCCCGCTTGATGGCCTGTCAATCCAGATCGTCCCGGGAGACGTGCTGGACCCCCATTCGCTGGAAGCCGCGTTTAGTGGTGCCGATATTGTCTACCACGTGGCTGGACTGGTGAGCATCTTCCCCTGGCAGGAGCAGTCGGTGGACCGCGTGAACGTGCAGGGCACCATTAACGTTCTGAATGCCTGCGAGAAGGCGGGCGTGAGAAGGTTGGTCTACACTAGCTCGATCCACTCTCTCGTTGAACCCCCGCACGGCGCTGTCATCGACGAATCATGCGGTTTCGATCCTGAGCGTTCGCGCGGTGGGTATGATAAGTCAAAAGCTAGGGCATCGATTGAGGTCCTCCGGGCGGTGGAGCGTGGACTGGACGCAGTGATAGTCTGCCCGACCGGAGTCATCGGCCCCTTCGATTTCCGCGTGTCGATCATGGGGCGTGTGCTGCTTGATCTGGCGCGCGATTCGTTCTGGGCGATTCCGGACGGGGGCTACAATTTCGTAGATGTAAGGGATGTCGCGACCGGACACATCCTAGCAGCCGAGAAAGGCAAGCCCGGTGAAGTGTATATTCTAGCCGGCGAGTGCATTAGCGTTGCCGACCTGGCGCGGATGGTGGACGAGCTTCGCGGGCGCCGGCCGCGCTCCCGGCTGCGTCTGCCTGCCTGGCTCACGCGGGTCATCGCCCATGTGTCGACAGCCATCTGCCTGGCGTTTAAAGTGAGAAGCCGGATTACCAAATATTCTGTGGAGACGCTACTTAGCAACTGCAACATCAGCAACGCGAAAGCCCGGCGAGAACTGGGCTATGCCCCGAGGTCGCTTCGCGACTCGGTGAGAGACTCTATCCGATGGTTTGCCGACAACGGGGTGGCCTAGGCGGTCCGCTCCACGGCCACCCCCTCCACATTCCCAGCTTGCTGGAGTCTCCCGACTCAAGCTCTCACGCTCTCACATATCGGGTCCATACAGCTCTTCGATCGCCGGCTCAGTATCGACCTCGTTTTCAACCTCAATCGTGAGCCACTTTACCCCCTGAACTACCCAATCTGTCGGAACCCGCACCGACACTGGCTTGGAGAACAACTCATCTGCGTCTGCCTGCAGATCGGCAGCGCCCGGCTGGGTCTCCTTGTCCTTGCCTTTGTCCTTGCCTTTCGCCTTGTCATCGGATTCGCGCCCGGAAACGCCGTCCCGGTGCAATTCCGAGCCCACCGGCACGGTCATGTCAATCTCGGGTTCGTCCAACAAATAGGGTTCGAGTTCGAGCACGATGTCATTGCCGAGAGGACGTGAACTCAGATCGGCCAGCATGTCATCGACGTCCATGTAGAGCAATTCCTGCACCGGCGTGGTCCAGCCGTCCAGTTCATCCTCAACGCTGACGCTGCCACCCCTGACCATGAGGGAGACTGTTCCGCTCCCTATGTCGTCCGGTATCACCAAAGACAACACCCGGGTCACCCTCGGCCCTCGGAACACGCGCAGCGTAACCTCGACTTCCACTTGGTCTCCCGGGCGCGCGGTCTTCTGGAGCACTCTGGCTTTCTCAATCATCGCAGTGCGGCGATCCGCTCCTACCTGGGCCTTAAGGACTATCCGTTCAATGGTGGCACGTTCGGCCGCGTTGTTCGCAATCAGGTCCACTGTATCGAAGGCATTTGACAGACTGGCGCCTGCTACATCGGAGTTGCTCCAGAATGTGTCCACGCGCTCATACGGCTGCCTTCCCGCAAGCTCCACCCGTAGTTCGACCGTTGCGGTGCCTCCGCCCACTCTGTCAAGGGTTCCATCAAACGCAGCAAGAGCCGATGAGCCGAAAATGTCGGCTACGAGGGACTCCTCCGGCGCAACCTGCGCAGATATGCTTCGTTCATGCCCGGTCTCCTTATCGACGACCGTCACTGATACTGGAATCAGGCCCGCCTGCCGCCCTAGCCTGCCCGCGACTCCGCTGAGGCGGTCTTGAGTGAATGCACCCACCCAGCCCGTGGAGCTGAGCACCTTGAAAGGCGTGCTGTCAGACTTGATCACTCCGTGTACCAGCGCACTGCTTGCAGCCAAGTCGGTCGTGCCGTTTCCCAGCACGGGATGGCCAAAGGCCAGGAACTTGTCGCCTTCCACATAGGT
>DAOTAC010000293.1:0-3029 GCA_035382325.1 Bacillota bacterium
AGGGCGATTGTGAATTTCGCTTGAACGGGAGCTCTCAGTAGAGTAGAATCGTAGGCGACTTGGTAAACAGAGAGCAGCAATGGACAGGAGGATTGTCATGGCAGAGAAAGAGATACCGAAATATGTGTATTATTTCGGAGGCGGAAGGGCGGAAGGCTCGGGCAACATGAAGAACCTTCTGGGCGGCAAAGGCGCCGGGCTGGCTGAAATGGTGAATCTGGGGATTCCGGTACCCCCGGGCTTCACCATAACTACCGAGGTATGCACAGCCTACTACGCCAGCAGTAACCAGTGGCCCGAGGGTCTTGCAGAGCAGATCGACGCGAACCTTGCGCGACTGGAGAAAGATATGGGCGCAGTGTTCGCCGATCCTGGGAACCCGCTTCTGTTGTCGGTGAGGTCAGGCGCTCGCGTATCGATGCCCGGCATGATGGACACCATCCTCAATCTGGGTCTGAATGACGTGACAGCGGCAGGGCTAATCAAGAAGACCAACAACCCTCGTTTCGTGTATGACAGCTACAGGCGGTTCGTGCACATGTACTCCGACGTGGTGTTGGGCGTTCCTCACGAGAAGTTCGAGGAGACCATCGCCGCGAAGAAGCGGGCCCGCGGCGTGAAGCTCGATATGGAGCTGTCCGCCGACGACCTTGCCCAGCTAGTCGCCGAGTACAAGGCGATCACCCGGGAGCACACAGGGCACGATTTCCCTGAGGATCCCAAAGAGCAACTACGGGGCGCCGTGGATGCGGTGTTCGGGTCGTGGAATAACCAACGGGCGATTACATACCGGAAGATCAACAACATACCCGGCGACTGGGGCACCGCGGTCAACGTGCAGACAATGGTCTTCGGCAATATGGGCGAGACGTCCGGAACTGGCGTGGCGTTCACGCGCGATCCCGCCACCGGCGAGAATGTGTTCTACGGAGAGTACCTCATGAACGCACAGGGCGAGGACGTCGTAGCCGGCATTCGCACGCCCCAGCCTATCAGCACTCTGAAGGAATCGATGCCCGAGATCTATGACGAGCTCGAGCAGATATATCACAAGCTTGAGGCGCACTACCGCGAGATGCAGGACATCGAGTTCACGATACAGGATGGCCGTCTGTTCATGCTGCAGACGCGTACAGGCAAGAGGACCGGCACGGCCGCTGTACGCATAGCCGTTGAGATGGTTCAGGAGGGCCTAATTGACGAGAAGACTGCTGTGCTTCGTGTGCCCCCCGCTAACCTCGATCAGCTGCTTCACCCAATGATCGACACTAAAGCCAAGGTCCGGGCGTTTGCCAAGGGCCTGCCGGCATCGCCCGGCGCTGCCGTTGGGCGCATAGTATTCACCGCCGACGAAGCTGAGGCATGGGCTGAGCGCGGCGAGAAAGTGATCCTGGTCAGAACAGAGACTTCGCCTGAAGATATCGGTGGAATGCACGCTGCGGTGGGCATCCTCACATCTCGTGGCGGCATGACCAGCCATGCGGCAGTTGTGGCCCGCGGCATGGGCACCTGCTGCGTCGCCGGGTGCGGAGCCATTCTCATCAATGAGAGAGAGAAGAAGATGGTCTGCGACGACCTTATGCTGGGAGAGGGCGATTGGATCACCCTGAATGGTTCCACCGGTGAGGTAATCGAAGGGAAAGCGCCTCTGGTCAAGCCCGAACTGACAGGCAGCTTTGGGAAGCTCATGGAGTGGGCCGATAAGTTCCGTGCGCTGAAGATCCGCACCAACGCGGACACGCCGCAAGATGCCAAGCAAGCCCGGATGTTCGGCGCCGAGGGTATTGGCCTATGTAGGACCGAGCACATGTTCTTTGCGGAAGACCGAATCCGCGCCATGCGCGAGATGATACTTTCCGATACCGAAAACCAGAGGCGCGGAGCGTTGGCCAAACTGCTGCCTTTCCAGAAGGGCGACTTCGTCGGAATCCTCAGGGAGATGGCAGGGTTGCCTGTTACCATCAGGCTCCTGGATCCGCCGCTCCACGAGTTCCTTCCGACCATGGAGCAGACCAAGCAGATATCGGAGATCGCTGCCGAAATGGGCATTTCCGAGGCGAAGGTGCGCGAACGCATCCAGTCCTTGCACGAACTCAACCCCATGCTGGGGTTCAGGGGCTGCCGCCTTGGGGTAGTATTCTCTGAGATCTACGAGATGCAGGTGAAGGCGATCTTCGAGGCCGCCTGCGAGCTTGCTCGCGAGGGCGTAGAGGTGATGCCTGAGGTGATGATTCCCCTTGTCGGCACCACCGGCGAGATGGAGATGATCCGCGAGTACGCAGTGAGAATCGCCGAGGAGACGATCCGGGAATACGGCGTCAAACTGCATTACCTAGTCGGAACGATGATCGAGGTTCCGCGTGCTGCGCTCATCGCCGACAGAATCGCCCGGACCGCTGAGTTCTTCTCGTTCGGGACCAACGACATGACCCAAATGGCCTTCGGCTATAGCCGCGACGACGCGGGCAAGTTCCTCGCTCAGTACATGGACAGGAACGTGTTGAGCGCGGATCCTTTCCAATCTCTTGATCAGGAAGGCGTGGGCCAACTCGTGGAGATGGGCGTGCAGCGCGGACGCAGCACTCGGCCGAACCTCAAGGTCGGCATCTGCGGCGAGCACGGCGGGGATCCGGATTCCATCGGTTTCTTCCACCGCGTGGGTCTGGATTACGTGAGCTGCTCTCCATATCGTGTGCCCATCGCTAGGCTGGCCGCCGCCCAGGCGGAGCTGAAAAACCCCAGAAAGGCCCAGGAAGAGGCTTGCGGCGGGGGCTGTTGCAGGAAAACTTGTCGCTAGAGGTGAAATGAGTATACAGGGTCAGCCAGTGGCCCACGCGGCATGTTGCTGCGTGGGCCATTTGCCCCATTGATACGAGGAGGGGTGCCCTGTGACGGTGAGGGAGAGGATCGAGCGGGAGGAGGCTGCCCGTCTTTCGGCGCATGCGGCGCTCGCTGCCAATTCGCGTGGGCGCGATATGGGTGAGGAGGCCGATGAGTTTCGCACGTGCTATCAGCGAGATCGCGATCGG
>DAOTAC010000294.1:0-3014 GCA_035382325.1 Bacillota bacterium
AACGTGTGGGTGCGCCGACAGGTTGTCAGCCCTACCTATCGGCACATTGGCAGGTTCTGCAGGTCTGCCGGGAGCAGGCGGGCATTCGGCCACCGGGGCCGCTCACCAACTTCTCCCGGCCGACCTTGCGAATAGCCGCTACTCTGAGCTCACCATAAGTCCCGCAAGCTCGTCTGAGTCTTTGCAGGCATAGACTGCTTTGTAGTATGCCACTCCTGCCAGCCGGGCGCATTCTGCGAGTGTCACCTTCCGTCCGCTTGCAGCAAGCTCCCGCGCTGCTTCGAGAATCTTCTTCTTCGTCTGCTCCTTGGGCACTCTCTCGTACTTGCCCCTTGCAGTGCCCGTCTTAGCAGACCCCCCTGCCCGTCCTGTGCCTGGCCCGGCCTGGCGGCCTGCTGCCCCCATGACCTGAGCCTGGCCTGCGAGCGATAGGGAGTCTGCCGCACTGCCCATAGTCGACGTCAAGTCCTCCTGCGCCTCCATACGTTTTAGTAGATCGAGAAGAACCCTATCAGTCCTGCTCGCAAAGGCCGCCAAATCGCGCCGGACTACCTCGAGCGATGCTGCCAGCGATGCCAGCTGATCGCCGAGGCGCCTTTCAATCGACGCTTGGTCATGGCTGATGGATGCGGATTTAGTCCCGGACAGGATGTCCAGCAGATTGGAGAAGGCGGCAAGCGACTTTCTGCCGATCTCGTCGTATGTGCATTCTTCCATAGTCAGAACCTCCTCATACAATGAAGGGATCTCTTCACGGGCACGTCTGGCCGCCGCTTCTTGAACAATGGCGGCGTAATAGCGCTGTTTGCCGCGGGAGCACAATTAGATTACACCTCCTGCCACATTATTATTACCAATCCTGCCGAACATGTGCGTCGCCGTACGTTGCCGGCGCGATATCTCAGCGGGGCGGTCCGGGGAGGGGGAGGAAGAACGGCGGCGCGACTCGAATACTGGTCAGTGCATTGTGGCATTGGCATAGGAGTATCGAGTCAATGGAAAAGACGGATAATCTGCCCCACGTCAGTCTCAGGGACCGCGTCGATGCGCTTCTCAAGGCACTTCCCATTGCAGTGGCTGTTATGAACCGCGATGGGGTTGTGAGGTACGGGTGGAACTCGGCAGCGGAGAACCTTTTCGGGCGCCCGAGGAGCGAGGCGGTCGGCAAGGTCATCCCCCTGTTGGACGGGGGTTGCAGTGTGGACTTCGCGGATCTTCTTCGGCGCGCCGCGACAGGTGAAGTAATCTCCGGGACTGAATTTCACTATGAGCGGCGGGACGGGTCAACCGTATACGCTAGTGTTTCACTGGCACCTGCGGCGAATGTCGTTGGCAACCGCCAGGGAACTCGCGCTATTGTCGGCCTGTTTGAGGAGATTACCCAGCGCAAGCAGGCTGAGGCCCTCTTGCGCGAGAGTGAGGAACGGTTCAGGAGTGTGTTCGAAGACGGCCAGCTGGGCATGGCCATTGTCGATCTGGATACCCGGATTGTGCAGGCGAACAGGCGAATGGCCGAGGTGTTCGGCTGTGCGCCTCGGGAACTGGCCGGGTCCATGGTGAAAGACTTGAGCCATCCTGATGACGTAGCGGATGTAGCTGCCCGGATAGAGCGGCTCGCTGCCGGCAACATCGACTACTTCGACGCAGAGAACCGATACATCCGCAAAGACGGTTCTACTCTCATCGGAAGAGTCGTGGGCACTTTGATCGGCTCGGCGGGCGAGACGCGATCTCGACACATTATCGCGATGCTCGAAGATGTGACCGCGCGAAGGCAGACTCAAGAAGAGCTTTCAAGCACCATGGCCAAGCTCAGGCAGAGCATGAGGCAGGGCATCCGGGCCATGGCGCACATCGTGGAGGTACGGGACCCCTACACCGCGGGCCATCAGGAGCGCGTTGCGTGCTTGGCGCGGGCGATATCTCAGACGCTGGGGCTGCCCGAAGACGAGGTGGCCGGGATTTACTATGCCTCGCTTGTGCATGACATCGGCAAGATCAGCATTCCGGGTGAGATATTGAGCAAGCCGGGCAGGCTGAGCAGCGCTGAATTCGAGTTGATCCGAGTGCATCCGCAGGCGGGATACGACATAGTGCGGTCGATCGATTTTCCGTGGCCCGTGAATGACATAGTCTTGCAGCATCATGAACGCCTGGATGGTTCCGGGTATCCCCAGGGGCTTACAGGCGACCAGATCTCCTACGGCGCTGTGATTGTGGCTGTTGCAGACGTAGTGGAGGCGATGTCGTCACACCGCCCATACCGCCCGGCACTGGGGATTGAGGCGGCGCTGGATGAGATAAGGAAGAACCGGGGCCGTCTGTACGACCCCGGCGTAGTGGATGCATGCGAAAGCATCGTGTTGACGCAAGGTATAGACGCTCTGGTTTCGTCTACGCCTTGAACTGGGCGGCGAGCTCCTGAAGGCGGCCAGCCATCTCGTCAAGGGAGTGAGATGCCGACGCCATCTCTTCGATGGACGCGCCCACCTCCTCGGCTGAGGCAGACACCTCTTGAGCAGCAGCGGCATTCTCGTCCGACACTGCCGCCACGCTTTCGATGGACTTTTGGACTTCAGCGATGCCGGCAGCCATCTGCCCTGCCGCGGCCGCGTTTTCGTCGGCTACGGCCACTGCCTCGACCATCGACTCCCGCACTTTGCCCGCTGCCTCCATGACGCTCTGTCGCAGCTTGACAGCTGAATCGACTAGCGTCAGGTTGTCGGATGCGTGCTCGCCTATCCTCTTCAGCGATAGTATAGACGCCTCCACCAGCGGCATGCTCTCCTCAACCAGCTTGCCTGAGGTCTCTATGGCTGTCGACACCCTGCTGGTGTCGGATACTGTGACTTCGATCAGCTTGGATATTGCCTTTGTCTCCGCAAGCGACCGCTCTGCCAGCTTCCGCACTTCATCAGCTACCACCGCGAATCCTCGACCCTGCTCCCCGGCGCGGGCGGCCTCGATTGCTGCGTTTAGGGCCAGAAGATTAGTCTGGTCCGCGATGTCGCCGA
>DAOTAC010000295.1:0-3012 GCA_035382325.1 Bacillota bacterium
ACGCACTCACTGATCCCCGAAGGACGCCTGCCCGAGATACCTCGCATCGGAATGCAGACAGAGATACCCGGGGAGTTCGTGACTACAACCTGGTATGGACGCGGTCCGCATGAGAACTACTGGGATCGAAAGACAAGCGCCCGAGTTGGCGTCTACTCGATGCCCACAGTCGAACTAGCTCATCCGTATTGCAGGCCGCAAGAGACAGGCAATAGGTGCGACGTACGCTGGGTAGCGTTCACCGGGCCTGATGGAGCAGGCATTCTGGCAGCAGGCATGCCCACGATTGAGTTCTCTGCATGGCCGTGCGCCATGGACGACCTCGAATCGGCGAGGCACGTCCATGAAGTGCCGCGGCGTGGGTGGTTCACGGTGAATCTGGACTACCGTCAGATGGGGGTAGGAGGCGACAACAGCTGGGGCGCAAAGACTCATCCCGAGTACGTACTGTATCCCATGCCCTACACCTACTCCTTCAGAATCAGGCCCTACGTGCCCATCATGGGTGATCCGTCGACTGTGGCGATGCTTAGCCTGCCAGGGGGTTGGGCCGTAGGCTGCATCCCGGGCAACTGTGTGTGAAGACTCAAGGCTAGACGGGAGGCGATATCACATGGGTCAAGCGACGATTGAGACCCTTCTCAGACTACACGGAGAAGTCGCTCTAGTTACCGGGGCAGCCTCCGGCATCGGTCGTGGCGTGGCGCACAGGCTGGCCCAGGCCGGGGCTTCCGTGGCGCTGCTCGACATAGACACGGCGGGCGGCGAGCGAGCGGCCCGCGAAATCGGGCAGAGCACCGGGGCGCCAACGCTCTTTGTAAGCTGTGACGTGTCCTCGGCTCAGGGCTGCGAGCGCGCGGTTAGGCAAGCAGTGGAAAGGTTCGGCTACATTGATGTCTTGGTCAACAACGCTGGAGTGATTCGACGCAAGAATGTAGTTGATCTTCTCGAGGCTGAGTGGGACCTTGTGGTCGACGTGAGCCTGAAGGGCGCCTACCTGATGTCGAAGCACGTGATACCCTGCATGCGCCCCGACAGGGGAGGATCCATAGTGAACATGGGATCTGGTTGGGGCCTCAAGGGAGGACCCGATGCCGCCGCCTACTGCGCTGCTAAGGGCGGCATCGTGAACCTCACACGGGCTATGGCCATCGATCACGGTCCGGCTGGGATCAGAGTCAACTGCGTGTGCCCAGGCGACACCGATACCCCGCTTCTCAGGAGCGAGGCGGTGCAACTTGGAGCGGACATGGACGAATTCCTGCGTGAGGCGGCTGCTCGCCCCATCGGGCGTGTGGGAACGCCCGATGACATCGCCAATGCCGTGCTGTTCTTCGCATCGCCCATGTCGACATGGGTTACCGGCGCCACACTCGTCGTGGACGGCGGAGGACTCGCCTGACTGAGGGAGGGTCTGATCATGAGCGATATGATCCATCCATACATACCCAATTCCGTGCCTGAAGTGAAGCGCGAGATGCTCAAAGCGATCGGCGCATCCAGCACGGAAGAGCTCTACACCGATATCCCGGAAGAACTCAGGTTCCGCCGGACGATGAATCTTCCTCATCCCATGACCGCCGAGTCCGATCTGGTGCGGCATGTCATGGGCATACTCGGCAGGAACCAGACATGTGAAGAGAACATCAGCTTCCTCGGCGGAGGGTGCGCAAGACACTACGTGCCTGCGATATGTGATGAGATAAACGGGCGCTCTGAATTTCTCACTGCATATGCAGGCGAGCCATACGAAGACCACGGGCGATTCCAGGCCCTTTTCGAGTACCAGAGCCTGATGGCTGAGTTGCTCGATGTGGATGTAGTGAATGTGCCGACCTACGACTGGGGGCAGGCCGCAAGCACGGCCCTGCGTATGGCTGCAAGGATCGTCAGACGCAACACAGTCTTGGTGTCCGATACTGTCAGCCCAGAGAGGTTGGCAGTGATCATGAATTACTGCACACCCGCGCTACGGATTATCCCCGTAGCCCACTCCCGCGTCACGGGGATGATGGATCTTGCGGACCTTGAGCTGAAGATGTCGGACGAAACCGCGGCAGTATACTTCGAAAACCCGTCGTACCTTGGATTGATCGAGACTGAGGGCGAAACTATTGCCGATATCGCGCATAGGCGCGGTGCGCTGCTGGTCGTAGGCGCGGATCCTGCTTCGCTGGGAGTAATAGTTCCTCCCTCACACTACGGATGCGATCTGGTCTGCGGCGATATCCAGGCGCTGGGCGTCCACCTACACTACGGTGGAGGCCTAGGAGGGTTCATCGGTTGCCGCGACGAGGAACGGTTCGTGATGGAGTACCCGTTCCGGTTGTTCGGGATTGCCAGGACGTGTGAGCAGGGAGAATGGGGCTTTGGAGACGTTGCCTATAGCCGCACATCCTTTGCCCAGCGTGAGGAGGGCAAGGAGTTTGTCGGCACCGCCGCCGCTCTCTGGGGTATCACGGCAGCCGTGTACCTGTCGTTGATGGGGCCTGAAGGCATGTGCAAGCTGGGCACCACGATAATGCAGAAGTCACAATACGCGATGGCGCGTCTGTCTGGGATTCCCGGCGTGAAGGCACCGGCCTTCGATGCCCCTCATTTCAAGGAGTTCGTCGTTGACTTCAATGGCACCGGGCGCACAGTGCAACAGATCAACGAGCATCTCCTGGCACACGGGGTCTTCGGAGGAGCAGATCTGTCTCGCGATTTACCGAATCTAGGGCAATCTGCACTCTACTGTGTAACTGAACTTCACACCCAGGAGCATCTGGATTATCTGGCAGAGGCAATCAGCTGCGCCATAACGGGAGGCGAGTGTAGTGGCCACAGTGCGTAAGTTCCATCAGGCAAGATGGAATGAACCGGTCATCTTTGAGCTTTCCCGGCCGGGAGAACGTGGCATAATGGTACCTGAGGCGGAACCTGGGATCCGGGAGCGCGTGGGCGATGGGACATCTCGCCTTCCAGGAAAGATGATACGCCAAGATATGCCGGCGCTCCCTGAAGTGGCCC
>DAOTAC010000296.1:0-3007 GCA_035382325.1 Bacillota bacterium
GGACATGTACAGTCAGCAAAAATGACAACACGACTAGGACGGCCATGATCGTGGCTGCGCTTCGTCTTCTCATTGTTCACCCTCCATATGTATCGTGGTGCTATTGCGCGTATCTAGGACTTTCGGTGCTCTTCCATGATTCTCCTGCCATTGTTCATCTCTATGGGCAGTAGGGCTTGCCGGTCGCCTCGGCCCATCCGTCGGTGTACGCGTTGCCCCGCCAGGGACTGAGGGATCACTTCGACTACCGTACTATTTGAAGCCACGAATCAGATTTCAGGTATGTCATCCATCTTGGTGTATGATAGTCTTGGCAACAGTGGAACGCATTTACGATGCGCCTCGTCATGCCGCAGGGCGCCATGAGGGCCCTGCACTGGACGAGGGATAGTGAACGACACCACTCGGGAGGGACACATGAACCACACCACATTTCCCCCAGGCTTCCTGTGGGGAGCAGCGACATCTGCATATCAGATTGAAGGGGCTACGTGCGCGGACGGACGAGGGGTGTCGATATGGGACACGTTCTGTGCTGTGCCCGGCAAAGTCTTCGGCGGCCATTCGGGCGAACCGGCCTGCCAGCACTACTTCAAATATGCCGAGGATGTAGGCATAATGCGCGAGCTTGGCCTGGATTCCTACAGGTTCTCGCTGGCCTGGCCGCGGTTGATGCCGGAGGGACGCGGCACGCTGAACCGCAAGGGACTTGACTTCTACAGGCGTTTGATCGATTTGCTCCTGGAAAGCGAGATTCGCCCCATGGCCACCTTGTATCACTGGGACCTGCCGCAGACTCTTCAGGACAAGGGCGGATGGGCAAACTCGGACACCCCCAAGCGTTTTGCCGATTACTGCGTCACCGTCTTCGGCGAGCTAGCAGATGTGGTTCCGATGTGGATCACCATCAACGAGCCGGCAGTCACAGCGGTCCTCGGTCACGTCACCGGCGAGATGGCGCCCGGCCATCGCGATGCCCACGAAGGCCTTTTGGTGGCCCATCACCTGCTGCTGGCGCACGGCCTGGCGGTCAGAGCGTTCAGGGATTCGTCAAGCCGCAAGCGAGCTGCAGGCACAGATGCTTCTCAGCCAGTCGATGGAATCGGGATCGCGCTCAGTATCAACTATCAGGAGCCTGCTACCGACGATGAACTCGATATCGCCGCCGCAAAGCGTGTAGACGGCTTCTGGAATAGGCTCTATCTGGATCCGCTGTTCCGCGGGCACTACTCCGAAGACGTCCTAGCATGGCTAGCCCAGGCAGGAGTATTGCCCGACGCCCTCGCCAGGCCGCGGCCTGAGGAAATGCGGACAATCAGCCAAGAGACGGACTTCCTTGGGATTAACTACTACACCAGGAATCGAGTGGCATGGGATCCCGCCGATCGCCTGCTCAATGCCTCAGCAATTGCCCCGCGTCTGCCGGTCACCGCCATGGGATGGGAAGTGTACCCTGAGGGGCTGTTCAAGGTGCTCAAGTGGGTGAGCGACGACTATACCAAGATTCCGCTGTTCATAGCCGAAAACGGAGCCGCGTTCGATGATCCGCTCCCCGCGGATGGCTCCATCATCGACGACAGCGCCCGCATAGACTACCTCTCGTCACACATTGAGGCGGCGCACAAAGCGTGTCAACGCGGCGTCAACTTGAGAGGTTACTACGTGTGGAGCCTCATGGACAACTTCGAATGGGCCCAGGGCTTCTCCAAGCGATTCGGGCTAGTGCATGTGGACTTTCCAACACAGCAGAGGACGTACAAGTGCAGCGCCCTGTGGTATCGGGACCTCATCCGGTCACAGCGGTAAGTCAATCAGAATATCCGGCGTCCGTCGGGAGGGATTCTCATTTTGGCACAGAATGACCTGTATTGATATACCATCTTTGGCGTCCATACCAATTTAGTATGTAATTCGCCGGGTCCATATCCATGTATGATAACCCTCGGAGCCATTGGTGGTATGAATTTTGATAAATTGTAAGGAGGGCTCCGGGTGAAACGGCATCGTCAAGGTCTCTTGCTCACTCTTGCGATGGGAATGCTCTTGGTCATCGCAGTGACCGCCACCGGGTGCAATGGTAAGGCCTATTCGGTCTCGGGCCGGGTGACCATCATAGGTACAGGTATCGGCATTCCAAACGCGACAGTAGCGTGCGGCGTGTACACTGCCTTTACGGACTCGTCCGGATACTGGGGCGTGAGCGGTCTCGGTAGTACAACCACTGTCTCAGTAACGAAAGAGGGATGGAAGTTCGAACCTGCGTCAGTTCGAGTATACGGCGACAGGACCGACGTCAACTTTCAAGGCAGCGAACTCGACTACCGAGGCCTGTCTTCCGACTCGAGTCAATGGTACTACGATGTAGGGGTAACCGCTACCGGGCAGCCCGATCTGATCGGATGGATCAGGCAACGTGTCACACGGGTCGAACGGGAGAGTCGCCGAACTCTGTTTCACATGCGCTACGAAATTGGAGGCGACATGTTTCGAGGCTCCCTTAGAGATCTCGCTCCGTGGTTCCCGGGCGCCGGGGCCGCCTCGGAGGCCTATGATTACTTCATAGCCCGTGAAGGCGCGACTTACTATCTGCTGCCGGACCGAGACTCCACACCTATCTTCATGTTGAACAAACCGCTGTACCAGGGAGCCACATACAATGACATGGTCATAGAACTGCCCTTCGAGCTCACAGTACAGAGAGAAGAAGAGGTCACCGTGCCTGCCGGCACTTTCAGCACGTGGTACTGCAGCAGATTGGCAACAGACGATGGAATGACCTACCTAGCCAGGGCGTGGTTTGCTCCGTACGTCGGGCCTGTCAAGTACATGATAGAGGTCACTGATACTAGCGGATCTGGAATGTATGGCTGCATCGTGGTTGCCCTGCGATCATACAACGAGTAGAATGTTCGAACACGAGGCGTTCTAGGTTCTGGAGCCCTCGGCTGCCCCGGACGGTGGTGCCGAGGGCTCTACCTTGTCTCGATCTGCAACATGAAGAGCAGCA
>DAOTAC010000297.1:0-2988 GCA_035382325.1 Bacillota bacterium
GTCCCCTCTACCCGGAGGTGTCGTACCAAGTCCAGCTCATGACTGAGCGAGTGGTCACCGGGCAGATGACACCCGAACAGGCGCTGGACGCTTACGCTAAGGCGGTCGCCGAAATTGCCGGAGATGCGAACGTCGAGATTATGAAATAGCCCGCATGATCTTGTGCTTCTGAAGACAAGCAAGGCCAGGCGATGGCCCAAGGGCCTTCGCCTGGCCCAAGAAGGGGCGCTGAATATCGATGAGGGTGCAGTGCGACAACCCCATCATTTCCCGCCGAACTGCGGCTGTTTTCGCATTGCCAACGCTGGTGTTTATCGGCGTGTTCCTGGCGTTTCCCGCCTTGTGGGCTATGTACATCGGGCTCACTAACCTCAGGCTCACAGGGATTTCGGCGATCCAGCCCAGATTCGTGGGTCTTGCCAACTTCGTATCGATACTCCGCGACTCCTTCTTCCACAACTCGCTCCGGATCACTGCTCAGTTCGTTCTGGGCTCCGCATTGATCGGGCAACTTCTCCTCGGCCTGCTTCTGGCGGTGTTGCTCTACAACGTGAAAGGTCCGATCAACGACTTCGTCTCCAGCATCGTGATTCTTGCCTGGATAATCCCTGAAGTCGTGGTGGCATATCTGTGGGTGGCGTTTCTCGACTACGATTTTGGCTTGCTTAACGCGACGCGCAACCTCCTGGGCATGCCCGCGGTGAACTGGTTCTTCAGCCACCCGGTCCTTTCGATCATTGTCTTCAACACGTGGAGAGGCACTGCGTTCTCAATGCTTCTGATGGGGGCAGCCTTGCAGACGATACCTCCGTCTTTCCTCGAAACCGCCGACGTCATTGGCGCGTCCGAGTGGAGGAAATTCCGTGATACCATGCTCCCGCTCATCCGCCCTCACATAATCACGAACGCTGTGCTCATCACAATCTGGACGTTCAACGTATTCGGCCCATTTCTGCTCACAGGCGGCGGACCGGCGTTTGCGACTGACCTTGTGTCCATATACACATACAGGAACGCTTTCAAATACTTCAAGCTCGGTTACGGTAGCGCCATATCCACAATCATTCTGGCCATAAACTTGATCCTTGCGTCGGTATACATGAAGCTTGCTCGCCGGGGGAGGGCATAGACATGAAGAGAGTGCTGTCTGTTGTGGCGCTGCTTCTAGTAGCTGCGTTGTTCGCCTTGCCCATCCTGTGGCTTGTTACCGCGCCGTTCAACGAAAAACCCACCCTGGGGCTGCAGTTTGCGAAGCCCACTCTTCGAAACTTCGAAGGGGTGTTCAAAAACCCTACTGCAGTGAGGGGCCTACGCAACAGCCTACTGCAGGCGGCGGCCACCATGCTCATTGCCACGCCCGTCGCGACTATGGCGGCCTATGCGTTTTCCCGGGCATCATTTCCGGGCCAGCATACTATTCTATACTTACTGATACTTCTTTCCAGCGTTATATCTGGCGTGTCGGCCATGGTTCCTCTCTACGTTCTGATGCAGACTCTCGGACTCATAGATAAGCATGTCGGGCTGGTCATGGTATATGTGGGAGGGCTTCTGCCCACGAACATGTTCATAATGAAGGACTTCGTCGACTCAATCCCCAGAGCTTACGAAGAAGCGGCGCTCGTGGACGGAAGCACTCCGCGGCAGGTCCTGCTCAACATCGCGTTCCCGCTGTGTCGGCCGGGGATGGCGGTGATCGCGGTCTTGATCTTCGTGAGCACGTGGAGCAACTTCCTGGTGCCGTTCATACTGCTGCGATCCGCGTCCAAGGCGCCGGCGTCAGTGGCCATATACACGTTCTTCAACGAGGTTGGAATACCGTTGATTGGCCTGATTGCAGCCTATTCTTTCATATACACGGTGCCGGTTGTGATCCTGTATCTCGTCGTGAACAGGAAATTCGGCTTCAGGTTCTACGGCGGTATCAAGGGCTAGGCAAGAGGAACGGCTAGGCGTGATCATGGACAAGAGGTCGCCAGAAGCTAGGGGGCGTTGACATGGCACGGGTGCATTTGGAGCGAGTGTCGAAGAACTTCGACAAGGTGCAGGCCGTATGTGACGTCACAATCACGATTTCAGATGGAGAGTTCTTCACACTGCTGGGCCCGTCGGGATGTGGAAAGACCACGACCCTTAGGATGGTGGCTGGGCTGGAGTCACCCACGTCGGGACAGGTGTTCATAGGCAATCGTGATGTCACGAAAGAGCCTCCCAAGAACAGGAATGTGGCCATGGTCTTTCAGAACTACGCGCTCTACCCGCACATGACTGTGGCGGAGAACATTGGGTATCCGCTGAGAATCCGGAACAAGCCTCGCGCCCAGATGGATAAGCGCGTCGCCGAGGTTGCCGAGAGCCTCGCGATAGGCGACATACTGGGCCGTCGGCCGAGCGAGATCAGCGGCGGCCAGCAGCAGAGGGCTGCGCTCGCCCGCGCCATCATCCACGAGCCCGACGTGTTCTTGTTTGACGAACCCCTGTCGAATCTGGATGCGAAGCTGAGGGCAGATGCCCGCACTTTCCTCAAAGATCTACAGGCCCGGATGGGGATCACAACAGTGTATGTGACACATGATCAGTCTGAGGCGATGGCCATGTCCGACCGGGTTGCCGTAATGGACCAGGGCAGGGTGGTTCAGGTCGGCCCGCCTCTTGAGGTGTACCGCCGTCCGGCCAGCGTGTTTGTCGCGGACTTTCTGGGCAACCCCTCCATGAACCTGCTGCACGGGACTCTCACACTGCACGCGGGCATGCCGGCGGTGCTATTGGGCGCCGCAGCGGTGCCGATGCCGCTGATTCAACCTCCGGGGGGCATCGATCGAATGGCAGCGGGCGACGCGGTCACCTTGGGCCTGCGTCCGGAGGACATCAGCATTCGCATTCAGGGAGGCGAAGATGGGATTCCCGGCGAGGTGCACGTCGTGGAACCGCTGGGAAGCGAGACCCTAGTGAGCGTCAAGACCTCTGTGGGCTCGGTCAAAGTGAAGG
>DAOTAC010000298.1:0-2951 GCA_035382325.1 Bacillota bacterium
CCCTTTGGACAGGCAGAACATCACGGAGTCCACATGCTTCGCGATATCCGATGCATCCACGCCCAGGGCAAGGCTTGCGTTGAATATGCGGGCGCCGTCAAGGTGTATAGCCAGTCCATGCGCGTCCGCAACCCGGCGGAGTGCAGCCATGGTGTCGGTAGGCGTCACCGTGCCGCCACCCCTATTGTGTGTATTCTCAATGGCGAGGCATGCAGCAGGAGAGTAATGTATGTTCTCTTCCCTGATGGCCGCCTCGACATCCCCCGGATCGAGCACACCATTTGCGCCCTTCACGAGGCGAGGAACCGCACCGGCCACCGCGGAGAGCCCCCCTACCTCGTAGTAGTAGATGTGGCATTCCGATTCCATCAGTATCTCGTCGCCACGCCTGCAATGGGTCATCACTGCCAGCAGGTTGCCCATGGTCCCACTAGGCACGAATACGGCCGCCTCCTTGCCCACCTTCATGGCAGCCAATTCCTCAAGTCTACTTACAGTCGGGTCCTCACCGTAAACATCATCGCCCACCTCGGCATAGCGCATCGCTTCGCGCATCTCGTCAGTGGGAAGAGTCAGTGTGTCGCTTCGCATTTCGATGAAATCCATATACAACACCACCTTAGGCCGTTATGAGCGGTTCGACGTGCCGATTGTGCCGAGTATTGAGTGATACGCGAAACATAGTGGGTATTCCTGCAGCCCGATTACGTACGCAGGTTATGGCGACAGTTGTCTGCAAAGTGTATAATAGGTTTGGTGTGCCTAGGCCATTCCGCTGCCTCATCCTGGGGATATACCAATGCAACATGCAGTTCGCACAGGCCTGTTCGAGCGATTAAGCGAGGTGAGTTTTCTTGGGCGACAACGACAAGCTCCGCAATTTGAATGCCCGAAAAGGCAAGGTGCTCGACGGGGGCGGCCCCAAGAGCATCGAAAAACAGCGCGCGGCGGGCAAGCTTACCGCCAGGGAGCGCATCGAACGTCTACTGGATCCGGGAAGCTTTGCCGAACTCGACATGTTCGTCGAACACAGGTGCCATGATCTTGGAATGGACAAACGGGAACTTCCGGGCGAGGGGGTCGTCACCGGCTACGGCAGCATAGACGGCCGCAAGGTGTTCATCTTCGCTCAGGACTTCACGGTCATGGGCGGCTCACTGGGAGAAATGCATGCCCGAAAGATCTGCAAGGTCATGGACCTGGCAGCCAAGGTCGGAGCGCCGCTCATCGGTATCAACGATTCAGGCGGAGCACGCATTCAGGAGGGCGTTGACGCACTCTCAGGCTACGGCCAGATCTTCTACAGAAACACCATTTCATCAGGGGTAATCCCACAAATCTCGGTGATCATGGGGCCCTGCGCAGGGGGCGCGGTCTACTCCCCTGCACTGACGGACTTTGTGTTCATGGTGCAGGGCGCCAACATGTTCATCACCGGGCCACAGGTAATCAAGGCCGTCACGGGCGAGGACGTATCCGCCGATGAGCTGGGCGGGGCCGCGACGCACAACCGCACGAGCGGCGTTGCGCACTTCATGTACGACGCCGAGGACGACTGCTTCATGGCCATCCGCAAGCTCCTGTCATACTTGCCCGGCAACAATCTGGAGGACCCTCCGGTATCCGCCTGCTCCGAGGTTGCTACTCACGCAAATCCCCAGATGCGCGAGATCGTACCGCCCGAGTCGAATAGAGCGTACGATATGCGCCACGTGATCACGGGTTTCGTCGATGATGCAGACTTCTTCGAAGTACATCAGTATTACGCCATGAACATAATCGTAGGTTTTGCCCGCCTGGGCGGGCGGCCCATCGGGATTATCGCCAACCAGCCCCGTGTGGCAGCCGGTTGCCTCGACATAAACGCGTCCGACAAGGCCGCCCGGTTCATCAGGTTCTGCGACGCATTCAACGTCCCAGTCGTCAACTTGGTGGACGTGCCCGGCTTTCTTCCCGGCGTCAATCAGGAAACGGGCGGCATAATCAGGCACGGAGCCAAGATGCTGTACGCCTACTCCGAGGCCACGGTGCCCAAGATAACGCTGATCGTCCGGAAGGCGTACGGCGGGGCATACCTGGCCATGTGCAGCCGTGACCTGGGCGCTGATGCTGTATTCGCATGGCCCGGGGCTGAGATCGCGGTCATGGGCCCCGACGGCGCGGCCAACATCATCTTCCGTCGCGAGATTGACGCGGCCGAAAACCCGGATGAAGCGCGCAAACAGAAAATCGAGGAGTACCGCTCCAAGTTCGCCAATCCCTTCGTAGCTGCAGCGCGCGGGTTCGTCGATGACGTGATTGATCCGGCGGAGACGCGTGCCAGGCTCCTGGGCGCGCTCGACATGTTGTCAACCAAACGGGAGTCGCGTCCTCCCAAGAAACATGGAAACATCCCGGTGTGATGGGAGGCATGAGCGATGACCGTAAGTGAGGATCTACTGCTCGGCCTGCAAACGCTGGCCTTGGGCATGGTGGTTACTTTTGTCGGCCTGCTCATACTGCAGGGTGTAATGATTCTGATGGCCAGGTTCAGCAAGGCCAATGGCAACAATAACAGGCCATCGAATGCCCCGGCCATGTCGGGCCCGGCCCATGTCAAGAATAATCCTCCTGCCACGATGGAAGGACCGGCAGCCCAATCGGAGCACCCGGGCCGTCCTGACGAGGAGGTAGCCGCGATCTCGGCAGTGATGGCTGTGCTGACGGCCGAGAGTGGCGCGCCTATGCAGATAAGATCAGTAAGGCCAGTGGGTCCTGTGCCTGCTGCAGCATCGAACATTTGGGGGCTTGCGGGCAGGCAAGAGATCATGGCGACTCGCCGAAGGGCGTAGCAAACTACCTAGTAGGGTAATCAGTTCAATCCTGTTTGGAGGAGGACTGCTAAGTGAGGAAGTTTCGTGTTCAGGTAAATGGGAACATGTACGAGGTGGAAGTAGAAGAAATCGGCGGAG
>DAOTAC010000299.1:0-2940 GCA_035382325.1 Bacillota bacterium
CGCCTGGGGCAGGCTGGTGGATGACGTGACAGCGCGATGCTCATTCATAGCGCCGGTCATGGTGTTTCCCGGGGAGAACGAGATGGAGGCCCTGGCCTGGGGGGCTATGCGAGTACTTGCGGGCCAGGAACGAGCGCGGGAATACGACGTCGCTCCTGCGCTATGAGGGAGGTAGGTATCATGCTGACATCCTTTGATCAGGTTCTGGCGCGCGCAAAAGAACATGAGTCAGCACGAGTGGCCGTGTGTGCAGCGCAGGACCGTGAGGTTCTCGAGGCAGTGAAGATGGCCGCCCAGATCGGGATGGGCGAGTTCACCCTGGTCGGCGATGCCCGCCGGATCACGGAGTTGGCTTCCGATATCGGCCTGGATCTATCCGGAATAGTCGTTATGGACGAACCGGATGTGCAAAGAGCTGCGCGCCTCGCAGTCGGCCTGGTGAGCGCAGGGGAGGCCGGCATCCTCATGAAAGGGCTTGTGCCCACAGCCGACTTTCTCCGAGCCGTGCTCGACCGCGAGGTGGGCCTGCGCACAGGCAAGTTACTGAGCCATGTGGCCGTTTTCAAGTCTCCCCGCTACGATAGGTTCTTCTACCTGACTGACGGCGCCATGATGGTCGCCCCTACTCTGGAAGAAAAGGTACAGATCGTTGAGAATGCGGTGGGTGTTGCGCACAGGCTGGGAAATGAAACGCCCAAGGTGGCGTGTGTGGCCGCAGTGGAGGTAGTGAATCCGGCTATGCCCGAGACCGTAGAAGCGGCGGCTCTGGCCAAGATGAGCGACAGACGGCAGATAAAAGGGTGCATCATCGATGGTCCGCTCGGGCTCGACAACGCTGTTTCCATGGATTCGGCCCAGCACAAAGGTGTGGGAGGGCCCGTGGCCGGGCAGGCCGACATAATCCTGGCACCTGACATAGCGGCAGGCAACGCCATTTACAAGACCATGATCTATTTCGGCGACATCGAATCTGCAGCCGTGGTAGCGGGCGCCCGAGCCCCGATAGTGCTTACTTCGAGGTCCGATTCGCCGCGAGCCAGGTTGCTTTCGCTGGCTGTGGCGATAGTGACGTCGAAGTAGCGGGAGGTGACCGAGGTGAACGACCCGACACTGCTCGTGATCAACCCCGGGTCCACGTCCACAAAGGTCGCCATTTTCCAGGGCGAGCGGATAGAAGCGTCCGATACGTTGCGCCATGACGCTGCCGCAATCGCTGCATTTCCCAGAATCTTTGACCAATTCGATATGCGTAGAGATGCTGTATACCAGTTTCTGGCCGACCGTTCCTTTCCCATCGAACACCTCTCCGCCGTCATAGGGCGGGGTGGGGTTCTTCCTCCGGTTGAAGGCGGAGTCTACATTGTAGACGATGCGCTGGTCGAGGCATTGTACGAGTACGGGTGGAACCATGCGTCCAGCCTGGGCGGTCTCATCGCCAGGGACATTGCTGGGGCCGTAGGGATTCCCGCCTACATCGCAGATCCGGTGACCACCGACGAGCTCGACGATATCGCGCGCATCACGGGGCTGCAGGAAATCGAGCGCAGAAGCGTCTTCCATGCGCTCAACCAGAAGGCCGTGGCTAGGCGTGCTGCTTCCGCGCTTGGGCGCGAGTATCATGAGTGTAATCTGATTGTGGTGCACCTTGGAGGCGGAATCAGCGTGGGCGGGCACCGCAGGGGACGAGTAGTCGAAGTGAGCAATGCTCTCGACGGCGAAGGGCCGTACGCTCCCGAACGGTCGGGCAGTCTCCCCAATACCGGAGTAGTGAGACTTTGTTTCAGCGGCGCCTACACCGAGCGAGAGGTTCGGAAGAAGATCACGGGCAAGGGCGGGCTAGTTGCCTATCTGGGCACAAACTCGCTGCTGGATGTGGAAAACCGGATCGCCGCAGGTGATGAGTACGCCAGGCTATGCTACGAGGGGATGGCGTACCAGGTGGCCAAGGAGATAGGCCGAGTCGCGTGCGCAATGAGCGGGGAAGTGGATGCCATTGTGGTCACCGGAGGCGCTGCTAACTCCACCATGCTGGTGGGGTTGATCAGAGATCGTGTAGAGTTCATCGCCAGGGTGCTGGTATACCCGGGCGAGGAAGAGATGCAGGCACTGGCGCTGGCGGCCATGAGGGTTCTCGCAGGCATTGAGCAGGCAAAGCGCATAGCGCCGCTAACAGCCGGCCGGAAGTCACACTCATAATGAAGCAGGAGGAGGCGGCCCGTCTATCATGAGCAAAGTGGTTTTCGATGAGGCGAAGTGCAAGGGCTGCGAGCTATGCGTGCACTTCTGCCCCAAAAAGGTCATCCGGATGGCCGACAGGATCAACGCCAAGGGGTATCACCCGGCATATCTCGCTGACGAGGATAACTGTATCTCGTGCGGCATATGCGGCAGGATGTGCCCCGACGCAGTCATCGAAGTATTCAAACCCTGAGGAGGGCAGTACGCATGGCAGAACGCAAGCTATTCAAAGGAAATGAGGCCGTCGCTGAGGCCGCTGTCAGGGCCGGGTGCCGCTTCTTCTTCGGGTATCCGATCACTCCGCAGAATGAGATTCCGGAGTATATGTCGCGGAGGCTTCCTGAGGTGGGCGGCGTGTTCCTTCAGGCCGAGAGCGAAGTAGCGGCCATCAACATGGTGTATGGCGCCGCGGGCGCCGGCGGACGTGTGATGACGTCTTCGTCGAGCCCCGGAATCAGCCTCAAGCAGGAAGGAATATCGTACATCGCCGGCGCCGAGCTCCCATGCCTCATTGTGAACATGGTCCGTGGAGGACCGGGCCTCGGCGGGATTCAAGCTGCTCAGAGCGATTACTTCCAGGCCGTCAAGGGCGGAGGGCACGGCGACTACCACTGTATCGTGTACACGCCTGCATCGGTGCAGGAGATGGTGGACCTGACCATGCAGGCATTTGACGTGGCTGAGAAGTACAGGATGCCGGTG
>DAOTAC010000300.1:0-2934 GCA_035382325.1 Bacillota bacterium
GTTCGGAATAGATGTATCTACTGAGGCGGGGCCATGCCCCGCGGCGCATGAACTGAGCTAGAAGGAAGGGATCTGTTATGCCGGTGAAAAGGTCATCCACAGGCGGCGCGCTCTCCTGGGTTGTCGCAGTCGTCGTGCTGGGTGCAGTAGCAGTCGGGGCCGGCTGGCTGATCGGGCAGCAAGCCCTAGACTGGTGGAACCCCGACCGAAGCTCGTCTGCGAAGACCGACTCGGGAGATACGGGCTATAGCTACTATCCGTGGAAGGATACTTCAACTGATACCTCTGGGCAGACTGCGTCCTCAGGCGCCGCCCAGACCCAGACCCCAGCCCAGACTCAAGCCCAGACCTCGACTCCGGTGATCAGCCTCCCTCAGAGCACCGCGCCGGCGAGCGCCCCGGCGAGCAGCTCAGAGACGAGCAGGTTCTACCGGGTGCGTGTGGGATCGTTCGCCACGCGCGAGGCCGCGATGGAGACTGCGGCAGAGCTTGAGGCTCAGGGACATCCCATTTTTGTCACCGGAGGCGGGCCATGGTCGGTGCAGGTAGGAGCGTTTTCCAAGAGAGAGAACGCCATCGCTCTCTCGGATCGACTCGCCAACCAGGGCTATGATGTGACTATTCACGAGTAGGCCTGATAGTCCATGGACGATACAGCCCGGCCGGCTCTGCGCAGGCCCGCCGGCCGGGTAGGGTGTCGCGCGGCGCAGCGCTGTGCTGATGGAGGCGATGCACTTGAAACTAGAAGAGATAGCCAGGCTGATAAGGGCTGAAGTTCTGGCAGGTACGGACAAGCTATATACTTTGGATATCGACACCGCTTGCGGCGCTGACTTGATGAGCGATGTGCTGGCGTTTTGCCATGAGCGAACCCTGCTGTTGACCGGCCTAACCAGCCCTCAGGTAGTTAGGAGCGCCGAGGTGGCAGGCCTGTCGGGCATAGTGTTCGTCCGCGGCAAGAAGCCGGGCGACGACGTGGTCGAGCTCGCGAATGCGCTGGGCATTCCTCTGCTCGCCACCGACTACCCCATGTTCGAGGCGTGCGGAATGCTGTACGGCGTCGGCATAGGCGGCACGTATCGTCTTTCGCGTGCGGATGGGACAGGCTGTTGACCGCGAGTGATGAGCATGCCCTGGAAATGGACTTTGCCGTGGCCCGGCACGACTTCGCCGCGGCGGGCGAGGTTGCCAGCCGAGTCAAGCAGGTCCTGCGTCAGCTGGGCATCACGTCCGATCTTGTACGGCGGGCAACCGTGGCCACTTACGAAGCCGAGATGAACCTGGTCATACACTCGAGCGGGGGCAAGATCGTCCTCAGGGTGGATTCGGAGCGCATAGTCGTGGAGGCGTGTGATATCGGCCCCGGAATACCAGATATCGAGCTGGCCATGCGCGAAGGATATTCCACAGCCTCTGACGAAGTGCGCGAGATGGGGTTCGGCGCCGGTATGGGCCTGCCGAACATGCGGCGATGCTCAGATTCGTTCACAATCGATTCCAGTGCGGGACGCGGTACTACTGTTACTGCAATCATCTACATAGCCAAGCCCGGGTCGTGATGATCGCGTTCCAGAGGAGGCGGTGCGAAGTTGGAGAGCAGGTTTCACTCCGTCAAACTCCTCGAGGACAAGTGCAAGGGCTGCACGAACTGCATCAAGAGATGTCCGACCGAGGCTATTCGAGTGCGCGAAGGGAAAGCGGTTATCAACGCGGCGCGCTGCGTAGACTGCGGCGAATGCGTGCGCACATGCGAGAACCACGCCAAAGCCATTATAGCCAACCCTCTTGAGGATCTACAAGGATTCGACTACAACATCGCGCTGCCCGCCCCTGCCCTGTACTCACAGATCGGCAGGGCCTCCGGGCCGGACGAGGTAGTATGGGCCCTGCAGCAGATGGGGTTCGACGCAGTATGCGATGTGTCATTTGGCGCCGACATCATCACCGAATGCACTCGCCGCTACATCAAGGAGAATACTCTCCCTAGGCCTCTGATATCCAGTGCCTGTCCGGCTGTGGTGCGCCTGGTTCAGGTGAGATTCCCGGGGCTGATTCCCCATCTTGCCAAGATGGAGAGCCCGATGTACGCGGCCGCCCGCGTAGCCCGGGCGCGCGTCGGCGCCCAGCTCAGAATAGAGGACGAGAGGATCGGAGTCTTCTTCATATCTCCGTGCGCTGCCAAGATCACCGCCATCATCTCCCCCCTGGGATCAGAGAAGTCATACGTGAACGGCGCTTTGGCCGTGAGCGATATATACGGCCAGCTCATAGCGAATCTCGGCCGCGGCGGCAGCTCCCGCCCGCTTTACCGTGGCTCTGGGCTCGGTTTTGGCTGGGCCATGAACGGAGGCGAGCTGCGTGCGCTGGGCGACATGAAGGCGCTGGCCGTGGACGGAATCCACAATGTCATCGGCGTGCTTGAAGAGGCCGACAGCGGCAGGCTGAAGCGTGTCGACTACATCGAGGCCCTTGCGTGTCAGGCGGGATGTGTGGGTGGCCCTGCTAATGTGGAGAATCCTTTTGTGGCGCGGGTGCGTATGCGCGACGTGTCGGCAGGCATCGATGCGGGATCAATGGCCGCATCGCTTCAGCTGGCGTGCGACTGCATAGATGAGTTCGGCGAGGACTACTTCCATATGCATGAACCCATTCAGCCGCTGGCCGGCATGGAGCTGGCAGAGAGCCTGGAATCGGCCATAGCCCGCATGGGAGAGCTTGAGAGAATCGTTGCGGAACTGCCTGGCCTGGATTGCGGCGCGTGTGGTTCCCCCACTTGCCGGACACATGCTGAAGATGTAGTGTGCGGGCGGGCTAGCGAGACGGACTGCGTGTTTAAGCTGCGAGAGAGGATGCAGCAGATGGCTGAGGATCTGCTGAGGCTGGCCAGAATGGATCTGCCGTCGATGGCGAGGAGGGACGACAATTGACTGTGCA
>DAOTAC010000301.1:0-2926 GCA_035382325.1 Bacillota bacterium
GAAGATCACCGCGCGCAAGGCCGAGATGGTGCGGATAGCGGAGCGCGCTTTCCACCTTACTGAGGCCTATGTGCTCGATCCTGATGGCAAAGAAGCTAAGATCCTAGGCAACGGCTACCTGGCGCCCGATATCAAGGTCATTACGCCTGCCGACATCGTGTCTGCAGTCAACTACCTGGTCAATCTGCAGCATGGGATTGGCGTCACCGACGACATCGACCACCTGGGCAACCGGAGGCTCAAGTCAGTCGGCGAATTGTTGCAGAATCAGTTCAGGATAGGGCTGTCGCGCATGGAGCGTGTCATACGTGAGCGCATGACGATTCAGGATGTGGAGGCCGTCACCCCGCAGGCCCTCATCAATACCAGGCCTGTTGTAGCGGCTGTCAAGGAGTTTTTCGGGTCCAGCCAGCTATCACAGTTCATGGACCAGACCAACCCCCTAGCAGAATTGACGAACAAGAGGCGTCTGTCGGCGCTTGGTCCTGGAGGGCTGTCGAGGGAGAGGGCCGGTTTCGACGTGCGCGACGTGCATCACTCTCACTACGGCAGGATGTGCCCGATTGAGACACCTGAAGGGCCCAACATTGGCCTGATCGGATCGCTCTGCACCTATGCTCGGATCAACGAGTACGGTTTCATCGAGACGCCTTACCGGAAAGTCGCGGATGGCAAGGCTACCAGCGAGATCCGATATCTCACTGCCGACGTCGAAGATAGATACACAATCGCTCAGGCAAACGAGCCGCTGAATGAGGATGGCAGCTTCGTTAACCCCAGAGTCACATGTCGCTTGAAGGAAGATATTGTCATTGTATCGCCCTCGCAGGTTGATTTCATGGACGTGTCGCCCAAGCAGTTGGTGTCGATAGCGACTGCGCTCATCCCGTTCTTGGAGAACGATGACGCCGGGCGTGCGCTCATGGGTTCGAACATGCAGCGTCAAGCTGTGCCGCTCATCCGAACGGAGGCGCCGTTTGTGGGCACCGGTATGGAGCTCAAGGCCGCTGTAGACTCCGGAGTCGTGGTAGCCGCCAAGCGGGCCGGCATCGTGGAACGCGTCTCGGCAGACTTCGTGAGAGTGCGCAGAGACGACGGGGACGTCGACCATTACAACCTTATGAAATTCGCCCGTTCCAATCAGGGCACCTGTATGAACCAGCGGCCTATCGTGAGAGTCGGGCAGCGTGTGGAGGTCGGCGATGTGTTAGCTGACGGCCCATCCACCGATCAGGGCGAAATGGCTCTTGGGCGCAATGTGCTGGTGGCTTTTATGCCCTGGGAGGGCTGCAACTACGAAGACGCGATCCTCATATCGGAGCGCCTGGTCAGCGACGATGTGTTCACCTCGATTCACATTGAGGAGTACGAGTCCGAGGCGCGCGACACTAAGCTCGGGCCGGAGGAGATAACACGCGATATCCCCAATGTGGGTGAGGATGCCCTAAAAGACCTGGATCACGAGGGAATCATTCGTGTAGGTGCCGAAGTGCGCACCGGCGATATCCTCGTAGGCAAGGTCACGCCCAAGGGCGAAAGCGAGCTCACGCCGGAGGAGCGGTTGCTCAGAGCGATTTTCGGTGAAAAGGCTCGGGATGTGCGCGATACCTCTCTGAAGGTGCCGCATGGCGAGGCGGGCAAGGTAGTCGCGGTGCACGTGTTCTCACGTGAAAACGGCGATGAGCTGGGCCCGGGCGTCAACAAGCTGGTGCGGGTGTATGTTGCCCAGAAACGTAAGATCTCGGAAGGCGACAAGATGGCCGGCCGCCACGGCAACAAGGGCGTAATAGCCAAGATTCTACCGGTAGAGGATATGCCGTTTCTTCCCGATGGCCGTCCTATACAGATAGTCCTGAACCCGCTGGGCGTTCCGTCGCGTATGAACATCGGGCAGGTGCTCGAGACGCACCTGGGATGGGCATCGGCCGCGCTAGGCGTGCATATTGCCACCCCGGTATTCGACGGAGCGCGCGAGGATGACGTGTTTGAGTTCCTTGAGAAAGCCGACTTGCCGAAGAATGGCAAGATGGCGCTATATGACGGCAGAACCGGCGAACGCTTCGACCGTCAGGTTACCGTGGGCTACGCCTATATTATGAAACTCATGCACCTTGTGGACGATAAGATCCACGCCCGCTCCACTGGGCCGTATTCGCTAGTTACCCAGCAACCGCTGGGCGGCAAGGCGCAATTCGGCGGGCAGCGCTTCGGCGAGATGGAGGTGTGGGCGCTGGAGGCGTATGGCGCGGCGTACACTCTGCAGGAACTGCTCACAGTGAAGTCCGACGATATTGCAGGACGCGTGAAGACGTACGAAGCAATCGTCAAGGGCGACAATGTGCCCGAACCTGGAGTGCCCGAGTCTTTCAAAGTCCTCATCAAGGAATTGCAGAGCCTTTGCCTTGACGTCAAAGTGCTATCAGATGATGAGCATGAGATTGAGATACGCGAGGCCGACGAAGATATCGAAGGCACTGCAAGGGAACTCGGGATCGACATCGGCGACAGGTCCAGCAGGATCGACCGGATCGGCGGGCCGTACAGGGAGACGGAAGCGGCTGATGTGGGTCTGGAAGATCAAGGTGACGACTTGGGCGAGGACGACGGAGAGGAGAAGGATGAGGATGCCGACTCCTCCGACTTTGATGCTGACGACAGTGATGACGACAAGATAGATTAGGAGCCCGAGGGCGAAGAAGGGGGAGAGGCGGATGCTGGACGTCAATGATTTCGAGCGGATCAGGATAGCGATGGCATCCCCGGAACAGATACGCGGATGGTCGAGCGGCGAGGTGAAGAAGCCTGAGACCATAAACTACCGCACTCTCAAGCCCGAACGCGAGGGACTCTTCTGCGAGAAGATATTCGGACCCCAGCGTGACTGGGAGTGCCATTGCGGGAAGTACAAGCGGATCAGGTATAAGGG
>DAOTAC010000302.1:0-1505 GCA_035382325.1 Bacillota bacterium
CTTGCGCACCAGTCGGAAGGCGTCAAGCTGGCCACGTGTTCGCAGATACTCGCAGGCGCAGGCGCGACCCCGCGGGAGCGGATCGAGCCGTTGGAGTCGTCGTGGGGAGTGAACTGCGATCACTCGGTGTGGATGAACGGGCGGACCAAGCCCATGTGGGAGAAGATCTGGGAACTGGAGGACGTCGTCAACGGCAGCTGGGTGTTGACGCCGTTTGGGCCATGGCCCGGAGATTTTTGGGACTTGCAGGGCCATGTGGACGAGTTCCTCCGCGAGTTCCTGCTAATGCTGGCTTCCGACTGGGAGTTTCTCATGTATACTGGGACTGCCGGCGACTATCCGGAAAGGCGGTTCGAGGGCCACAGGCGCAGGTGCGCGGAGGCCTATGCGCGTCTTCAGAGGGTCCTGAGTGATGAAGACCTCCCAGCCTACACCTACGAACCCTCGGCGCCCGCCGCGCCTGCCGGCTCCGCCGAGTATGGGCAGGACGATTCTGAGTCGACAGGCAAATGCGAATAGTGCGGTAACAACAGCTACATGAGGAGGTATGCTTCGCGTGAGAGTGCTCTTTGCTTCTTCAGAGGTCAACCCGTATATGAAGGTGGGCGGCCTGGCGGACGTTGCAGGAAGTCTGCCCAGGTTTCTGGCTCAGGCTGGGTGCGATGTACACCTTGTGATGCCCAAGTACGAGACCGCGAAGTGGAACGGGCTGTCTTTTGAGGAGTGGGGATCAGTCTACCCCCCCATGGGATGCGGGCGAGAGGAAGGGCAAGTCGGACGCGTCGAGATTGCTCCCAACCTCACGCTCTACACTATCCGCAATGGCGCATACTTTGCCCGCGAAAAGCCATATGACTCGCCCGACGACATGAGGCGGTTCATGTTTTTCGCCAAGGCCTCGTATGAGCTGGCGCGGCAGCTCGATGTGGACATCGTGCACGCCAATGACTGGCACACTGGCCTTCTGCCGGTCTACTGCAGGGTATACGGATGTCCGGGCGACCCCGGAACTGTCATTACCATTCACAACCTGGCCTTCCAGGGTACCGGCGACTGGGATGACTTCATCTACTCGTCCTTGCCGTGGGACCACTTCGGCCCGAGCGGGGCCGAGTTTTTCGGCAAGTTCAATATCCTAAAAGCCGCAATCATGTATTCTGATAGAATCAGCACCGTATCGCCCACTTACGCCCACGAGATCCAGACGCGCGAGTTCGGAATGGGTCTCCATGAAGTGCTGGGCGCAAGGCATGAGGTGATCCGGGGCATACTCAACGGCATCGACTACGATGAATGGAACCCGATGACCGACACCCTGCTCACGGCCAACTATGACGCGGAGCGCATCCAAGCGCGCGAGGAGAACAAGAAGGCCCTCCTGGCCAGGTTCGGCCTAGAATACAGGCCCGGAGCGCCTGTGTTCGGCTTCGTGGGGCGTCTGTTCGAGCAGAAGGGTGTAGACATTCTGATCGAAGCCGCATCGCGGATGGCGGATTCAGATGTGC
>DAOTAC010000302.1:1515-2881 GCA_035382325.1 Bacillota bacterium
GAGTACGAGGAAGCACTACGGCTTCTTGCCGGCGCGCGCCCAGGCAAAATCGGCATCAAACTGGCATTTAGCAACTATCTCGCCCATGAGATCTACGCGGGGGCCGACTTTTTCCTCATGCCGTCGAGGTTTGAGCCGTGCGGACTGGGGCAGATGATATCCATGAGATACGGCTCGATTCCCGTGGTGCGGGCAGTCGGCGGGCTGCGCGATTCAGTGCACGAGCCCGACACTGGCTTCGTGTTCTGGGAATACTCAGTTCATGAGCTGTATGCAGCCATGCAGCGTGCCCTGGCGGTGTTCCGAGACCCTGAAGCGATGCTCGCCATGCGCATACGATGCATGACAGCTGACTATTCGTGGGGGCGGTCGACCCACGATTACCTTGCGATGTACCATGAGATTGCGCCGGCACGCTAGCGATGCTGCAGGTGCGACCGGTCTACATTCTGTGCTGAAGAGGTGAGCCAATGTCCGAACTAAGGAAGGACCCCATCACCCGCAGGTGGGTGATCATCGCAACGGAGAGAGCCAAAAGACCAAGCCAGCTCTCAAGCCCGAGCCCGGTAACCCCTCCGGACATGCCTGCGCGTGACCCGAAATGCCCGTTCTGCGAGGGCAATGAGGCGATGACCCCCCCGGAGGTGGCAGCCTACAGGCATGCAGGAAGTCAGCGTGATACGCCCGATTGGTGGATAAGGGTGATCCCCAACAAGTTCTCGGCGCTCGATCCCGACACGCCGCTGGAGCGTATAGGCGAAGGCATGTACGACATGGCAACCGGGTTCGGCGTGCACGAGGTGATCGTTGAGTCGCCGCGGCACAACCATACTTGGGGGACGGCAACCGACAAGGAGTTCGAGGAGATCTTCTGGTCGTATCGCGACAGGCTGATCAATCTCATGCGCCATCCGTCTTTGCGCTACGTGCTGATCTTCAAGAACTACGGCAAAGAAGCAGGCGCGTCGCAGCCTCACGGCCATTCGCAGTTGATTGGTCTTCCTGTGGTGCCCAAGCGAGTGCTGGAGGAGCTGGAGAGTTCCGAAGACTATTTCCGTTACAAGGAACGCTGCCCGCTATGTGATGTGATCAGGCAGGAGCGTGCAGACGGCAGGCGCATCATACACGAGTCAGAGCATTTTATCGCATTCGCGCCATATGCCTCGTATCTGCCGTTTCAGATCATGATCATGCCCAAGCATCATGATCCCTTCTTCGAGCGAATGGAGAAGGGCCAGTTCATGGACCTCGCACGCGTGTTCAGGCGTGTGTTCTGGGCGCTCGCTCAGGTGCTGGGCGACCCGCCGTTCAACTGCGTGCTGCATACCACGCCTCCGGCGTCCGCGGGAGACGAACGCTACAACCA
>DAOTAC010000303.1:0-2858 GCA_035382325.1 Bacillota bacterium
GATACGGGATGAACACCAGCCCGTTGCTGCCCGCGGGCACGACAGCCGCCTCGCCCTCTAGGGCGGCGTGGTCGGGCATGGATCCGTCCCATGCCAGCGTTCCGCGAATCCATTCAACTAGGGCAGATCCTGTTCCGAGCACACTGCTCACCAGGTAACTGCCTGGCACGAGGCCCGGAGTGAGGATGAAACCGGGGTGAAGCCACGCCCGTGACACTGGAGACATAGTTGCCAGAGTGGAGCCGTATAGCAGGGCCAGTGAACCCTCGTCGATAACGCCTGTGCCCACCATCTCGGCCGCGGCGTCGCCTGTGCCTGCAATGACCGGCGTGCCTTCCGGCAAGCCCGTCTCGCAGGCCGCCTCCCGGGTCACTGCGCCCACAACCTCAGTTGCCCACTTGAGGGGAGGGAGGATGGAGGGATCGATGCCCATCTTGCTCAGGGCATCGATATCCCAACTGCAATCAGTGAGGTGGTATCCATAGCCGCCATCGCCGGCGCAGAAATGGTCGCAGCACGCTTCCCCGGTAAGGCGCCATACAACGTATCCCGTCGTACCGAGTACCCATTGGGTATTTGCATACACCTCCGGTTCGTGCCGCTTCAGCCATAGCAGCTTGGGAGCAATACACTGGGTAGAGAGGACATTGCCGCTGCGCTCCACAATCTCATGTTCGCCTACGTCCGATACGATCTCGTCGATTTCTGCAAGTGCTCGACGGTCGATGCTGTATAGAATACCTCGACGAAGCGGCTTTCCATCATGACCTACCGGCACCAGTGTAGGGCATGTGCCGCTCACTCCGATGCCTGCTACTTTCGAGCCCGCCGGCGCCTGCGACATGAGCGCGCGCGCAATCTCAGCAAAGTCTCCCCACCATACTTGGTCAGCGTCCTGCTCAGCCCATGCGGGGTCAGGCCTTACGACCCCGTGAGGTACAGTGTGTGATGCGATTATCTGCCCCGACTCGTCGACCAGGACACCCTTAGTCGACGATGTGCCTATATCTACCCCGACCAGTAGCACGTCTTCCATCCTCCAAACCTCGTAGCGTCGCCTAGTCGGCGTGCGCCGGTATGGCCGGCTGGGCGAACCTTTCACGCAGCAGCCCCACATCGCCGGCCACCGGAGTTCCCCATTTCACCCCAGTGTAGGCGCCCGGCTGCAAGCCGAATATCGTTCCGTATTGGAATATCGCAACTCCCGGAGCACCCACCTCGCGAGCTATGTCGACGAGCTCAGCGACGTACTTCATGTCCGGGGCGCCCGGCAGGAAGTTGCAGTTCTGGCCCGCCAGCGGATGCGGCACGCCAAGCGCGGATATCCCAGGATATAGCTTTGTGCCCTCGCGCATGGCGCTCTGGAGCCTGCCAACCGTCTGTCTGTAGTACTCGGGCGAGTACCAGTACACCATCGGGCACACGAAGTCCAGGAACTTCGAGAACCCTATCCAGTCGCAGTAGACCTGGCTCGGGGCCGTTCTTGGGTTGGGGAACACGGCCGCCGACAGCTTGACCTTGGGCGAATGGCCCTTGACGATGCCGTGAATGTACTCAACGGTCTCATGAACGTTCTGGTTGTAGTAGTTGATGACTGCGCCGATCCTGTCGAGGGCTGTTCCAAGATCCTCGTAGTTCAGCGAATCGAAGCCCTTGCCAGCCAGCAGGTCCACTACCTCATCGAGAGTAAGCCCGTAGCGCTCCTTAATGTTCGTCTGGCAATTGTCGCAGAAGCAGGCGGAACGAGGATAGCGGATGAAGTCAAGGTTGATCCCGTCCACCGGGTACTTCTCGAGGACCTCTTTTACCAGTGAACCAAGGTATTCGCGGTATCCCACGTGACTTGCGCATACGAATTCGCTGCGCTTGCCCAGTCTGTCCACGACCGCCCATTCGGGATGCTCTGCCAGTGGGGGTTTTTTCCCCTTCACGGCTTCTGCCTTTATATCACCCTCGGTGAATACGGAGAAGTAGGCATGGACCTCAATGCCGGCCTCATGCGCCATCCTGACTACGTCTCCGAAGCTATCGTATTTGTAGCAGTCTTCGTGGCTTAGGCCAATTTCGCTAGGATACCAAAGGGCCGGCGCCGTGTCGGCCATGCGAGCCTTAACAAGCCAGAGGAGCATGTTAGCTCCGATGCTCTTTGCATTATCAACGATCTTTTTCACATCTTCAGGACCATAGTGCCCGCTCAGAATGCCGTCCTGCTGTGATTCCACCCAGAGAGCCCGTCCTTCTCTGATCGCCATTCAGATTCCATCCCCTTCCACAATAGTCTGGTGAGTAGCATATCTGCATACTAATCTGCGACGTCTTCTACCCTGATTGCTCACCCCTTTACAGTTCCACCTGGCCCTCCGGTGAACCCACTGCCCGATCAGAGCGATCTGACAATATGGAAGCTGATCACATCACTCCGGTGGAACGTCCTGGAGTACCACATGGGACTCCCGTCAGGAGTGTAGTGGGTATGCTCAAGGAGCATCAGTAGATGCCCCACGGGGACTCCTAGTTTCTCGCTGACTATGGCGTCGGCCGTGTACGGGTATAAGTAGGCCAAGGCCTGACGTATCTGACCGTATCGCTCCGACAAGTAGCGTAGCAACGACTCGCCGATGCTATCCTCATCCTGCTGAGTGATGTACTTGGCGGGTATGAAGTTGATATCGTAACAGAACGGAATGCCGTCAGCAGTACGCACGCGCTCGATCACCGAAACCGGATCTCCGATCGCTATGCCGAGTCTTTGCGCTATGAGGCTGTTGGCCATCTCGCTCCGCCAATCCCGAAAAGCGGTTCCCGGTTTCATGCCGGCGCCCTGCACAATCTGAGTGACCGAATTCAGCCTCTCAAGC
>DAOTAC010000304.1:0-2856 GCA_035382325.1 Bacillota bacterium
GTCCCAGTGAATCGCTGAGTCATTCTCACCTTTGGCCTCCGGATACGACTGGCCCAGAGCTAGATGGATTGTTCCGCCTATCTTCTCGTCGAAAAGGATATCCCGGGTGAATTTGGTGATCCCGTGATTAGTGCCGATGCCGAACTCACCGATGCGGCGGGCGCCCGGGTCAGTATCGAGCATCTTCAGGAGGAACTCCTCGTTTTTCGCGGCGCGCGCCTCTACCACTTTCCCCTGGGAGAACGTGAGGCGTACCCCTTCCACCTCGCGGTCCATGTAGATCGCAGGATAGCTGAAGGTTATGTAGCCCTCGGCCGAGTCCTCCACCGGGGAGTAGAACACCTCTCCGTCCGGCATGTTGTAGTGCCCGTCGCAGTTTACTCCGGGGCGGCCTTCGATGGAGAATGTCAGGTCCGTGCCCTCGCCGATTAGGTGCACCTGTCGGCCGCCGTCGAATAGCTGCTTAATCGCTTCCTGCTCACGCGAGAGCGCCGCCCAGTCCACATTGGTGGCGCCGTACACGAAGTCTTCATATTCCTCCAGCGACATCTCGGCCTTCTGTGCCAGAGCGTTGCAGGGGAAGTTGCACCCACACCAGCGTACTTTGCCAGCCATCACGTAGTCGGAGACGGGTTTCATAGTCCGGCGTCTCGCCGACTGCTTGCCAGGATCCACATTGGCAGTCTCGGCCAAATTCGCCGGGGCGGAAATCCGAATTAGGCACTGCGATGCCTCATACTCGTCCAGATCGATGGGGAGCAAGGTGCCCAACTGCTCGTCTGAGGCTTCTTCGAAGTAGATGCGGGTGACCTCGGGCAGGTATACCCTGAGCCGCGGGAATCCTCCGCGCTGCAAAACTCGCCGGTACACTGCCTTCGCCAGCGGTGCGCCGTCCACATCCGCGCCCACCATCACCACATCGCCTTTGCGCACTCCCACGGAGTAATCCACTAGTATCTCGGCCAGCTTTTCGACTCTCGGGTCCATCCACACAACCTCCCACAATACCCACTACACAGTCATTCAGAACCCACACGCACTACAATTCTGGGTTTGGAAGGCGAATCCTGCCATCGGGTCGCGCGCCCTATCACTGGTTAGGCATCGCTGGTCTGGCATCGCCGGGCAGGTTCATCCGCCTGGCATAACCCGCCTGGGTGATTGTGCCACACCGCCTGAACCGGTATACTCATCATAGCGGAAGCGAGATCCGTGCAGCGCAGAGCAGATCGTGCACGTTAGGTCGCCTACGGTGTAGGATGTGGGCTAGAATATAAACACAAAAAGACAGACAAGGGGGAAGTCGATGCAGCAGAGCGAGTCCCAGGGTGAGCGCCAGGCTGAGTACCGCGGTTTCAAGCTGGACCCGTTCCAGGTGGAAGCGATCCGACATCTGAATGAGGGCCGGTCGGTGCTGGTATCGGCGCCGACTGGGGTGGGCAAAACACTCGTCGCCGACTATCTGATTGAGCGGATGTTCCACGAGGGCCGGCGGGTCATATATACCGCACCCATCAAGGCTTTGAGTAACCAGAAGTTCAAGGAGTTCAAGCGACTTTTGGGCGCGGGCAATGTGGGTATAGTCACTGGCGATGTGGCGATTAACTCTACGGCGCAGATCCTGATAATGACGACTGAGATATTCCGGAACATGCTCCATTTGAGTCCGGAGGCCTTGGGCGGAGTGTCGCACGTCATATTCGACGAAATCCACTATCTGTCGGATGAAGAACGGGGTACGGTGTGGGAGGAATCCATCATCTTTGCGCCCGACTCCATGCGCCTATTGGGCCTTTCAGCCACGATCCCCAACGCTGATGAGCTGGCTTTCTGGATACAGGACATCAAGAAACACGAAGTCGCGGTAGTCAGGCACTTCAAGCGCGTGGTGCCGTTACGGCACTTTGTGTATGAGCACACTCGCGGCGCGTGTACGTTGGCGGAGCTTAAGGAATTCAAGTCCAGGCGCGACAGGGAAATCGAGGAATCGGACGAGCTTTGGGAACCGGAAGGGCCTAGGTACGCAACGACCACGCATATCGACCTCGTCGATTACCTGTCCAAACAGCGTAAGCTGCCGTGCCTTTACTTCGTGTTCAGCCGGAGGCAGTGTGAGGAGAAAGCCGAGGAGCTGGGCCGCCTGGTAAACTACCTCACGCCAGGCGAGCGGAACCAGGTGCTGACCTTCTTCGATGATCGGATCGAAGGCATGAACATCGGCTCCATGCCCAGTGTGAAGCGGATGCGCAAGACGCTGGAGCGAGGGATAGCGTACCACCATGCCGGCCTGTTGCCGGTGCTTAAGGAGATTGTGGAGGACCTTTTCGAACGCAAGATCATCCGTGTGCTTTACGCTACAGAGACCTTTGCGGTTGGAATCAACTTCCCTGTTAGGACTGTCTGTTTTGACAGCGTTCGCAAGTTCAACGGGGTGGACTTCCGCCCCATGACGGCTCAGGAGTACTTCCAGATGGCAGGGCGCGCAGGCAGGCGGGGGATAGATGAAGAGGGCTATGTGTACATCCTCACTGACCTCAACTACTTCCGCCCCGAGGAGTACCCAAGCACCGATGAGCGGACGGTCGAACCCCTGGTGAGCAGGTTCACCGTGTCCTACAACACTGTCGTAAACCTGGTGGCCACGCGTTCTCCCGAGGAGATTCATAGAGTGCTCAAGCAGAACTTCGCCAGCTACCAGACGAACGCGGAGCGCCACGAGATCGAAGCAGGACTAGTCACCGCGCGCGAGCTGGAGTCGGAGATCGTGGGCGGCGCGTGCGAGCGGCTGAACCAGGCCGGATGCCCCCTCTATGCCAGCGGGCTCAACGCTCGGGTCGCCGACCTCAGGCTGCAGCT
>DAOTAC010000305.1:0-2836 GCA_035382325.1 Bacillota bacterium
AGTCCGCTCGCGCCACCCACGATGCCCCCCATCCGTGCCGCGGCCTCGAACAGGCGCCCCGTCTTCATCGATTCCATCCGCTGCACAGCTTCTGCCGCCTCGCACAGCGGCCCTGACCATGATTGCTGGGATATGGCAAGCTCTAGTGCCTGCCCCCCAGCCATGCCCAGGCTTCCGGACGCTTGGGCAAGCTCGCTCGCCAACAGGCATGCCGAGTGGGCTCCGGCCGCCTCCACGAACTCGGGTAGCGCAAGCGACTCAAACGCCAGCGTAAGCAGAGCATCGCCTGCAAGAAGCGCCACCGCCTCGCCGTACGTCCGATGGCATGACGGGCGACCTCGTCTGAAGTCATCGTCATCCATGCATGGAAGGTCGTCGTGGATCAGTGAGTAGCAGTGTATCAACTCCACCGCAGCACCCGCGCGCACCGCCAGCGCACGGCGGCCATCAGGCGAAACACCCGGCGCACCTCGCTCCGTGTGCACCGCCTCAAAGGCCGCCACAGCCAGCGCGGGACGGAGCCTCTTGCCGCCGGGGAATACCGAGTATCTCATTGCCGCATGCAGAGCCTGCGGCGGTGTGCCGCCGCTCGGCATCAATGCATCGAGCGCCTCGTTGACAACCTGCGACACTTGGGCGAGCCACGCAACAGGCGCAGCTTTGAAACTAGAGTTGCTCAATCGCCGTTCTCCCCCTCTAGCTTGCCCAGCATTCCCTGGGCAGGCGCCACTTCCGGCTTGCCGTCTTTTCCCTCGATGAGCATCTCCAGTCGGCCCTCCGCCTGATCCAGAATGGCGGAACAGAACTTGCCCAGTTCGCTGCCTTCGCCAAATAGCTCGAGGGCCTCGTCAAGCGGCAAGTCGCCCGCGTCGAGCTGCGCGACTATCTGCTCCAGACGAGCCAGCGCCTTCTCAAAAGTCAGCTCTGCCTTCATCCCTGAACCACCTCCCGAACCTCACAGCCAATGGCCCCACGGCCCAGTTTCACGCTGACCGTATCTCCCGTGCGCACGCTTTGCGAATCCTTCAGCACTGCACCGTCCGGACCCCGGCATATAGCATATCCACGGCCCAGGACGGCCTGGGGATCAAGGGCCGATAACACTCCTGCGAGGCGCTGCACGCGCTCCCGGGAGGCCCGGAACCTCGTCTGAGTCTTCTGAACATGCCACCGCCGCAGCTCATCTACGCGCTGCCGACGCTGGTCGATCAGGCGCCGCACCGACCTCACAAGCCTCGTGCGCTCCGTCTCCAGCTGCCGAAGATAGACCCCAATGTCGGGCACCACGAGCTCGGCGGCTGCTGACGGGGTTGCAGCACGAACATCGGCAGCGAAGTCGGCGATGGTGAAATCGGTCTCGTGCCCCACTGCCGACACCACCGGAACGCGCGATGATCTGATCGCTCTGGCCACCATCTCGTCGTTGAAGGCCCAGAGCTCCTCAGCGGACCCGCCCCCCCGCCCTACGATGAGCACGTCGATGCCATCGGCACCGCCCGCCTCAGCGAGCGCGTTGGCATGTTCAATGGAGCACACGATGCTGGCGGGCGCCCCTTCGCCCTGCACCAGTGTGGGAATGATGACGATATGTATGGCAGGCCAGCGCCGTCGGGCAACGGTGATGATGTCGCGGACCGCCGCACCGGTCGGAGATGTCGCCACCGCGATACGCTTCGGGAATCGGGGCAGAGGCCGCTTAAGTGCCGGGTCGAATAGTCCTTCCGCCTCCAGCTTGGCTTTGAGCTGCTGAAAGGCGAGGAATAACCCTCCGAGGCCTGCAGGTTCCATGAAGTCTATGTAAAGCTGGTACTCGCCACCGCTTCTGTACACACCCACGTACCCGTGAGCGAACACCCGCATGCCGCTCTCCGGACGAAAACGAAGCCCTCTATTGGCCCCCTGGAACATGACCGCGCGCAGACGAGAGGCGTCGTCCTTAAGCGTCATGTACATATGCCCGGACGAATGGTGCGTGAAGTTGGATATCTCGCCGCTTACCCACACATCGGCAAGGACTGCGTCCGCCTGAAGCAGCCTCGTCACCCTATCAGTGATCTGGGAGACTGAATAGACCTCAATCTCCAGACCGTACGCGTTCACACGATGCCCCCCCATCAATCGGCAATATGCGCCTGCCACGCCAGAAGCGCAACGCCCACAGCATTGTCGCGCGAATGCTCGGGATCTGCGAAATACAGCGATGAAAGCGGAACCGCGCCCACCACTTCGTGCTGCATTATCCCACGTATGATCGAATTCGAAGCCACTCCGCCCGAGGCCAGCACGTCACTTAGGCCCGTAGCCCGCAGCCCATCCACACAGAGCGCCGCGACTGATCGACCAATGCACTCCAAAATGCCAAGAGCCACATCCGCTGGACGCTTCCCGGCATCTAGCTCGCGCATGGCAGCTGAACATGGCCCGGAGAAGCTAACGGCCGGGCGCCCTATCTCACGCCCCCGCGCCACGGCCACCGGTAACCTCACTGCCCCAGGCTCTCCGCCCGCCGCCAATTGCTCCATGCCCGGACCCGCCGGAAAGGGTATCCCAAGCCTCACGCCGACTCTGTCGATGAACTGGCCCGCGTTCAGATCTTCAGTACCTCCCAGCAGCTCAACGTTGGTCCTATCGTGCACCGCGAGAAGCTCGGTTGTGCCTCCCGAAAGGTGGAGCGCCAAAAAGCCGCCGCGCCGCGCGATCCCCAGCTCCGATGACCAGCTGGCGGCTGCGATGTGTCCCTCTTGATGCGATACCTCGATGTAGGGCGCTCCCAGCGCCGCAGATACTGCGCGGGCAAGACCCGAGCCGGCCAGGAAGACAGGCATGTATGACCCCC
>DAOTAC010000306.1:0-2830 GCA_035382325.1 Bacillota bacterium
AAGCAACAAGTGCAGTTCAGCATGTTCCTTCACATCAGACTGACGGAAGACGATGGAGCGCTCTGGGTCGATGCCCGCCGCGATAAAGTCGATGAGCACTTGCCTGGTGTACTCGCGGATCATCGATGTGTCCTGGTATCCTGTGGTGAGAGCATGCCAGTCGACGGCTGCGAACAAACACTCATAGTCATCCTGCAACCGAACCCAGTTGTTCAGCGCTCCTGCCAGGTTGCCCAGGTGAAGCATTCCTGTGGGCCTCATCCCGCTGAATATCCGGCCTTGTTTCAACCAAACCACCCTCTACATAATTGCTCGATATAGCGCCCTGACGATTGGAACGAGAATCCATGTCGATAGCGGCGTCATGATGAACACCAGGAGAATGATGTACGAGTACTGCTCCAGTCGATAGTAGACCCTTGCCGCGTCGCCGGAGAGCACGGCAGCCAGTATCTTCGAGCCGTCCAGCGGCGGAATGGGTATCAAGTTGAAAACAGCTAACCCCAGGTTTATCCATACCCCCTGGTCGAGGGCCATGACGAGAAGGGCGGTTGCCTCACGCCGAAACCCATATGCGCCATATATGAGCTTGATCATGGCCGACAGAAGTATGGCGAGGACCACGTTGGCCCCTGGGCCGGCCAGGCTAACCATGACCATTCCCGCTTCGCGGTTAGCAAGGTTCATAGGGTTGACCCTTACAGGTTTCGCCCAGCCAAACCGCCTGGTAAGCACCAGAGCCAGAAGGCCTATGGGGTCGAGATGGGCCAGGGGATTGAGCGTGAGGCGCCCGTCCCACCTGGGAGTGCCGTCTCCCAGTCTCACCGCGGCCCAGGCATGCGCGTACTCATGCACCGACAGTGCAAGCAGGAGGATTGGCAGGGTAGTTAGGAAATACAGAATATCATTGCCACTCAATAGCGCCACCTCCCCTGCGCTCGATTATAGCATAGACCGACGTCAGGTGGAAACCGGGCACGACCCCGGGCATGACGACGACCCGCCTTCCTCGCACACTCTGGCCGACAACAGATCGAAAAAGGCTTCGAGCCTAGTATCGAAACCAACATCAGCCGTGTGTTCGTCCACAGCTAGCGACATCACTGGGATGCCCTCAGCCAGGCTGACACATGGAAGGACGCTTTGGGCCACGATCTCCGGCATACATGTCATAGGTGCCAGGTGCACTACCCCATGCAGGCCTGACCGTGCCATTTCCACTGAGTGCCCTACGCTTTCAACCCCGTGCCCTCCCACGAAATGCCGCAGGTAGGGTCGAGACCAAGATAGGACATCGGGTTTCGGGATCCACCGGGCTATGTCGCACACTACGTGCGATTCGATCCAGTGTGAGAACGTAAGCGGCTGTACTACCTGTGCGCCCAGTCGGCCCAGTCTCTTGCATACGTCCATGTTCACCGCCGGTTCCATCACGATGTAGATCTCGCCCACGACACCCACGCGTACTGCAGGCCGCGGCTTGGCCTCGACGCAGCCTTCCACATCATGAAGCGTCTGCTCCACAAATCCCCTTACGGCATCGCATGTTTCAGCCGTGTCGATGAGCGCTAACCCACGCCTCATACATGCGTCTACACTCCCAGGCCTGGCTTCGCGCCATCGCGCCGCATTAGCCGCCTGGTCGAGCGCGTCGACCGCCCCAAACTTGGCCCAGGCAAGCCGGCTAGCTTCTAGTATCTGCCCAAGCGTGGCACGGCGTCTGATTGTTCTGACCACGTTCGCAAACTCCAGCAGACCCGACCGCGGAGGTTCCACCACGATCAGCTGAGCGCTGCATCCCGCTCTGGCCAGCGCTCGTCGCTGAAGCTCGCAATAGTACCCCAGCCTGCACGGCCCGATCCCCCCAACCATGAGGATAGCGTCGGCACCCAGTTCAGCCGCCTCGATGAAGTTGCCCATGGTCACCTTCAACGGAAGGCATGCGCCGTCAGGTGTGTGCCTCGCCCCTATTGAGAGTGTTCTTTTCGTGGTGGGAGGTGGAGTGATCACATCATGGCCAAGTGAAGACAGGAACGCCTTAACGGGTATCCACAGGTTGCCCAGGTGTGGGAAGGTGATTCGCATATTCGCACTTCCTCATAGCTACCGTGTCGATAAATGCTTCCAGGCGCGTGGAGAGACCGGCCTCGGCTGAGTGCTCGTCGATATTCACACACAACAGGGGCAGAGAGTTCTGCTCACCCGCCTCATACTGGATGATTTCGGAGATGAACGATTCCGGCCCGCAACCGAAACTCGCGAGGTGCACGATCCCGTCCACCTCGCCTGTGTCAAGCCATCGGTACGCCGCCCCAAGCAGGCGACGACCGTACGTCCAGAAGAGGCGTTTGGCCCCACGCCGAATCCGTTGGCGCTCCCATCGGACCGTCTCTTGGTGAGAATAGGAGCCGGCTGTCACAGGTGTAGCCCCCAAACGCCGGATTTTGCCGACCAGGTCCAGGCTGATGTACGGATCGTTGAGGTTGTACTCATGCCCCAGAACCCCTATGCGTACTCCGCCATAGGTTACGGCCGTTTGCTCGCCGCCGAGCCGCGTTTTGGCAGTCGCAGATGCTGCTTTCAGGGATCTTGCCAACGCAATCGCCAGGCGACTGCTGCTTACGCCGAGCGCCGGTCCGAGCTCGACCATGGATCTTGCCATCTTCCCAAGGCCTCGCGACATATCGATGCACGGATCGACTAGCCTCGGCACACCGGGCGCCCTGGCGCGTACCATGTCGGGCAACCCCATCAGCTTAGGGCAGATGTAGGCGCCTCGCTCAACGCTGACGAATCTCGGAACGAACAAGGCATCTACGTGTTCTGCTAG
>DAOTAC010000307.1:0-2826 GCA_035382325.1 Bacillota bacterium
TCCGGGGCGCCTCGGCCTTTGTATCCGGGCCGATCCATGGATATGGGTAACGTGTCGCATATTGCTTACAGGTTCGCGAACTCCCTACCAAACACGGTTTTGCCCAAAGGCCTGCGCAACGTCGCCTTCACCAACAACTTGCATCTCCGAGCGTAGGCAGGTGCCCGGCGCAAGGTGTTCGGCCAATCAGCAAGACTCGCATCCTTTCCAGCGATGTGGGTAGTGCAAGACTTCTGCAGCTCTCTGTGCGACACGGTATGCAGCGGTAACACTTCGCTCAAGAGGCCCTACACGGCACACGAGTCGCGAAATGGCGCTGGGCTGGGATTTGCACGAACGTATAGAAAACCCACAGGGGATGGGGCACGTTGGAAATACACGTGGGAGTGGTAGGCGTGGTCCACCCTTGTCAGACGAACTGCAGAAGTCCTGGCAGTGCATAGCGCCATGGAGACGGGTTCGTTTCACTGTTTGGCAGGGAGTTAGCGAGTCTGCTTCGGGGCGCTTTCAAGGGCGCTTATGGAATTCATGATGCCTGACCCCTACAAATCCACAACTTACACCCTGCTAAAGACCCAGTTACCTGCAGGAACGTGCCGCGCCAACCTAGAATTCATACCCCACAACAGGCGATGCTGGAAGCATCAGTCCTGCAGTAAACCGGAGCATGATGCCAGAGGCGTGTCGAGAGGCGGGAAAGGAGGTGCTCCCCCAAAAGCCCAGGAGTGCACGTCCGCGGCGCAACACATCGCAGCAGAACCGCAGAGTCTTGCTTGATGGCAACAAGGACACTTCAGGAAGCCCCTGCGGCAAGACGCAGCACAAATCGCGGCACTTGTCGGACCATTCGCCTGGCGCAATGTTCCACGACAGAGCAAGAATCGTCAGACTGCTCCGGAGACGTAGCAATATGCGAAGTCATTAGTAGCTACCAAGGGGGAGAACACATGAAGAAGCTTGCAGTAGTACTTGCAGCAGTAATGGTTGCAGCGCTTGCACTGCCTGTTTCGGCCGCTACGATCGATCTCGGTGGCAAGCTGTCGAGCGAGGTCTACCACGACTTCGTGAAGGGTGCCGGCGGCAGCACCGCTCTCGAACTGACGGCCGGTATAGGGCTCATCGGAAAGCAGAATGTCAAGGGCGTCGTGAAGGTGAGCGGGATGAAGTGGTCGCTCGACCTGACCGAAGATGGCGGAATCGGTCTGCCGGATCCGACCAAGGTCGGCATCACCGCTTACCTTGAGACCGTCGGGCCATACTGGACCGGCGGACCGTCGGTGGCGACCCGCATAGGCGATCTCGAACTAGCCTATTCGCCGTTCATACTCGAGACAAAGGCCGTTGACGGAATCTCAGTGTCGGGAGCAGCCGTTGGACCTGTAGCAATCGATGGTTTCTACGGCTGGGTAGGCGGAGCGGCCGTGCGAGGCGCGCGCGCCAAGACTGAGTTTGCGGGTGTCGGCATAGACGGGGCATTCGCAAGGGTCGGGGATTTGGAGACTGACTACATGGCTCACGCCGCTGCAGTGCCCATGCCGGGCCTGGCCATTGAGGCTCTATATGCGGCACAAAGCAATACCAACGCTGCAGCGATGCGCGCTGCGGCAGCCTACAGGATCCCGTTCCTGCCTCTGGACGTAACGGCCAGTGCAGGCTACAGAAGGACCGGGACGGAATTCGCGCCGACTTTCCGGTCGACCGAGAAGGGCAACCCACTCGAGGGGCAGGCAGGCGTAGCGGCTATCACCGCCGGCCTTGATACCTCGATCGCAGGATTCGACATCGCCGTCGATGGCGAAATCCTCGGCAACGGCAACGATGGCAAGATGGACGACCAGCGCTCCATCGGCGCGGCTGTGGGCACTAAGGTTGGATGGATCGACGTGGCAGCGGGCCACAAGGTTACTCAGAAGGACCTGACGACGCAGAACCCCTCTACCACCAACACCACGACTCTGGGAGTTGGGTTCGCGGAGCGTCCGATCCTGCCGAACCTGGTAATGAGCGCGAGCTACAATGCGACGATCACCAACTTCTCGCTGTCCGGGATGAGGCACGTGGCCAAGGCCGCCATGGGTACGGATATCGGAGCATTCCGTGGAGTCAGCGTATCCGGCATGATCGACACACAGCCCGCAGAGGGAGACCCGGGACGCCAGCTCGGCGTGGAATACGGTGCGCCGTGCGGAGTCAAGCTCGGATACTCCTACGAGGACTACGCCAGCAACGAGAAGGACGCCAACAGGGTCTACGCAGGTCTGGAGGTATCCTTCTAGTCAAGACCGTCAATGCGCGGTCGGATCGCGACCGCGGCCCAAAGCGCAAGGACCCGGGATATCCCGGGTCCTTGCACGTCCGACGCAAGTTTCTCGCATAGAGGCCTGCCTTCCCTGCCTACGGGATTCTCAGATTCTGCCCAGGGTAGATATCGCTGCTGAGCAGCTGGTTTAACCCCACTAGCGCCTCCTGCGTCGCGCCGAATGCCGAGGCTATGCCGGACAGCGTATCGCCGGGCTGTACCACGTACTCGCCGGACCCTGCCTGCCCAACCGATTCCGTTCTGGGGCCTCCCCTCGGCCCGCCCGGTATCCTGAGTCGCTGACCCACATAGATGTTGGTGCTGGTCAGGTTGTTTGCGGACATCAGAGCCTGCACTGTCGTGCCGTACCTCCGCGCTATCAGGAATAGGGTGTCGCCGGGCTGGACGATGAGGGTGGCGGGAATAGCGAAGGTGACGCGGGTGAAGCTACCAACGGGGCGGGGGTCGGCGACGACGGCGCCGGAGCCGCGCACGTTGATACGGGCGGAGCGGCAGCCAGCCAGGAC
>DAOTAC010000308.1:0-2769 GCA_035382325.1 Bacillota bacterium
ATCCGAGCAGGCATGCCGTCAGTTTTTGCCGATAGTTTTGCCGATAGGCGCAATTGCCGGTATCTCAAAAACTATTGCCGAAAACTGACGATATACCAGCTCCAGCCGTTTTGACCCACCACCATGATAGTTATACCAGCCAAAACGCCATTTCGGCGAGGATGCCCGCTTCCACCGTCACTCCGTCTGGCAATTCCTGCTCGCATTCACACTTCGCGGTGCCTACAAGAACTATACAGATCCCAACCCCTGCGCGACCGCCGTGCGACCCCTACCCGATCCCACGCTCCAGGGCGTCAAATGCGGAGTCAATCGCTACTGCAATCGAACCGAAAAGACTGGCATCGCTTCCGAGCTCGGCCTGGACGATCTCCGGCGGAAACGGAAGATGATGCTTCAGGAACTCCGCTATGCTCCGTGCGTAGCTGCATAGTGCCAGGCCCACCCCGCCGCCCAGGATGACCTTCTCCGGGTTGACGACCGCCGCGATGTTGCTCAGCGCTGAACATAAGTACTGCAAAGTGTCGTCGATCACTTTCCGCGCGTTCACATCGCCCTGTGCGGCGAGGGCCAAAACCATTTCGGAGTCCACAATCTGCGCCGGCTCGTCGCCTGCTCGGTCGGCGTCGCCTACCAGGTCTCTCCACCTCCTGGCTATTCCAGGCCCCGAGATGGACCGCTCCAGTGCGCCCTGGACGCTGAATGCAGGCCTTATCATGGACGGATCTGCAACCATGTACCCGATCTCGCCCGCCCCATTGCGGCAACCCTTAATGAGGTTGCCGTCGACGATTATTCCGGCAGCTACGCCCACTGCCATGTTGATGAAGACCAGATTGTCGCAGCCCTTTCCCACTCCCCAGCGCCTTTCTCCGATTATCGCCATGTCAACATCGTTTTCCACAAGCACCTCGCAACCGAACTCCGACTGAAGCAAAGACCGAAACGGCACGTCAGACCAATCCGGGATGAACGGCGCCAAAATGCTCCGCCCTGTCTTGCCCAGGCTGATGCCTGGCGCGGCTACTCCGATGGCAAGGATCTTCGACTTGTGTATGTCTGCCGATGCAACAGCGCTTCTGCACGCTTCCATAAGGCGCTGCATGACTCGAGCGCCGCCTTCATAGGCCAGCGTAGACGTCTCAGTCTTGTGAACGATAGCTCCACACAGATCGGCCACCGCAACCCTGATCGCCTTAGCGCCCAGGTCCACACCGAGCACATATCCCTTCCGCGGATTGTGCTCGAGAAGCTCAGTCTTGCGCCCGACTCCGTTTCCGACAATCCGGCCCCTGACTACGAGTTCCTGTTCGAGCAACCCGGACACAACCGTCGAAACAGAAGCCGCACTGATATCGAGCTTCGACTGGATCCCGCTGCGTGAAATCGGCCCCTCGTCGCGGATGAGACGGTAGACCTCCGTTCTTGTGGAAGCCATCGTTAACCAACCTCCAGGCTAAGTCTTCAAGCTCAGTCATCAGCCTTAGCCGTCGAACGCGGCCGTCGGCCTTAGCCGTGGGGCGTGGCCGTCAAGCTCAGCGCCCAGCTTGAATTCCGTCAGGCCAAGAAAGGCTTTTGGCCTATTGCATCACTGCGAAATATATGCGTTCGTTGCACGGTCTCATGACGTTTCTTTCACTCCGCTGAACTATTCGATGCCATTGAGCAGAATCCTGCTCTCCATTGTGTATCAATGAAATGTCGCCCCGCGGCCAGCGAGAGGCATCACACATGCGATGACAGGAGTCACTCATCTTAAGAGGCATCACCCATCCGACGACAGGAGTTGCTCATCCCAAGTGGAAGCAACATCCGCAGGATGCGCAGCCCCGCCAACACTTTCAGCTGTTCTCGCGACTGGGTTCTCGCGATTGGGTTCTCGCGATTGGGTTCGAGATGCGATGCAACCTTTTCTCCCCCGACCGCCTCTTAAGGATCGGAAGGGCGGGGACTGGTGTTGACGGCTGCCAAGGAGTTGTCTATCGGGATGCATCAAAAAGCAAGACCGGCATCGGAGGATGCGCTGGTCAGCCGGCTGCGCGCCGGGCACGAAGCCGCAGCCGATGAATTGGTGGACCTTTACGCAGACCGGCTGTTGCGGGCTGCGTCCCTTCTGCTGAACGATAGGCATCTGGCAGAAGACGCAGTGCAGGAGACGCTGCTTGCCACGGTAACCCGCATCGGGCAGTTTCGCGGAGAGTCGTCACTGTACTCATGGATGTATGCCATCCTGATGAGATGGTGCCGCCGGCAGCAGCATCGCCGCAAGATCGATAGCAACCTGAGCCTGCTGTCGTCTGAAGAACTGACCGACGTTGCCGGTGAGGATGTCTCGGTTGAGGTCGCGTGGGAGAAGGCACAGCGAACCCTCCAGGTAAGCCGCGCAGTAGGCGGCCTTCCACAAGCCTATCGCGAAGTGGTGGTGCTGTTCTACCACGAGGAGTTCTCCATCGCCGAGATATCTCGCATGACCGGCAAACCCGAGGGCACGATCAAGAGTCTCTTACATAGAGCCAGGCAGAAACTAGCGCAGACCCTTGAGGGGGATGAACTATGATCGATAATGAGTTGAAAAGGACATTGCAGGATGAGATGAGACGGGTGAGCTTCTCCGGGGACGAAAAGCAGCGTCTTGCTGCGCAACTCAAGGACGAGATGCGCACAGGCAAGGCCGCGCCGGCGCCCGCGAGGCGCTGGGAGGCATTCGTCGAATGGGTAGCGGCCTTCTGGAACGGAACCACGGAGATCTCGCTCCCCGCAGCTACGGCA
>DAOTAC010000309.1:0-2714 GCA_035382325.1 Bacillota bacterium
GCCTGCTTCGCTGCCCCAACCCGTCGGATACCCCCCGAATGTCGCGATTTGGAGGCGGTCAGGTGGCCCTTCGAAATCGATGTACTCAAAAATTGCCGGTATCTCCAAAACTGATGGCAAAAATCGACGATATGCCAGCCCCAGCCGTTTTGTCTGATGGCCATGATGTCAAGACCAGCTAAACGTCCATTCCAGCGAGGCGAGCATGACCCACGCAGCCAACAACCCGCCGTGATGGTCGAGGATGATGTCATTTTTCCGCTCACTATCCCGTTATTGAGCAAAGGCTCGCCGCGCTGGCATGCATTCCGCCGCTACAGTGAATCTGCCTCCCTTCGAAGCCCTCAAGGCCTATTCCCTACTCAGGCAGAGAGAAAGACATCCGGGTGCAGCTAGATGCGATATCAACCGTGAACCGGGACAGTCGATAGCGAATTGGCGAGAGGTCAACCGCGTCGCCGTGGCAGCATATGGGATCCCGCCCACCGCCCACCGCCCATACGCCGATAGCTCAGCGCCGGCCAAGGGATCGTCTCCTTGAAGGAGAGTGTGACTTCGACAGCGAATTCGAGGCCGAACGGAGGCGCCACATGATCATCTCGGCAAGTAGACGCACTGACATTCCCGCTTTCTACAGCCAGTGGTTCATGAACAGAATCCGGCAGGGATCCTGTGTTGTGGTCAACCCGTTCAACTCTTCGCAGAGACACTATGTTGATCTGACCCCGGATGCAGTCGACGCGATAGTGTTTTGGAGCAAGAACCCTGCGCCGCTCCTTCCTCATCTGGGAGAGTTGGATGATATGGGCTACCGCTACTACTTCCAGCTCACGGTCTGCAACTACCCGCGAGATATCGAGCAGTACCTGCCGCCGCTGCCCGAACGCATGGCGATCGCGGTGGAGCTAGCCCGCAGGATAGGTCCGCGCAGGGTCATATGGAGGTATGACCCTATCATCGTCTCCAACCGCACAGACGCGCAGTTCCACAGGCGTCAGTTCGCTGCGATAGCCTCGGCATTGGAAGGCTCGACTACTCGAGTGGTAGTGAGCCTTATGGACTTCTACGGAAAGGTCGAGCGAAACCTGCTCGGAGTGTTGGAAAGCCAGGCATGGCAGTTTGTTCGCACCGCTGGGGTTGACGAGCATACCCGCGAACTCCTCAGCAATCTTCGCAACGAATCTCTTGCCCACGGCCTAGAGATCCAGTCATGCGCCGAGGCGGTCGACATGTCCGACCTGGGGATATCCCATGGCAAGTGCATTGATGGCGATCTGATCCGCAGCATATGGGGCATTGAGGTGGACGGCCGCAAAGACCCCGGCCAGAGAAGCGCATGTGGCTGCGCGCCGAGCCGAGACATCGGCGCCAACAACACGTGCATCCATGGGTGCAGGTACTGCTATGCAACGATTAGCCACAGAGCAGCGCTCAACCGGTACGCTAACCATGACCCAAGCTCGCCGGACCTGGCTGGGCGGGCGCGCTGATGGCAGACGCTGATGAGCACTCAACTATCTACAGAAAACGGAAAGGGAATTGCCAAGTACACAAGGCCCGGCTGAAAGCGCTTCAGGAGAGGGAGGACTTTGAGCAGTGGGATCCAGGACTGCCTGCTCCGCGCTGCCGAAGAACGCAGAGCATCCTCCCCCTCGCCGAGGCGCCCCCCGCGATCTAGGCTACAAGCCCAGATACGCCCGCTTTATTTCCGGGTTCTCGAGCAGCTCGCGGCCAATGCCACTCATGGCGATCCTGCCTGTTTGGAGCACATAGGCTCTGTCTGCCATGGCGAGGGCCTTTTCCACCTTCTGCTCTACCATCAGCACTGTCACGCCGCGGTCTCGGATCTCGCGCAGAACCTGCAGCACTCGGTCTACCATAGTCGGCATGAGTCCCCGTCCCACGGCGAGCATTTGCTGTTCGCCGCCTGATAACGTCTCCGCTTTCTGGTCGCGCCTGCTGTGGAGTACTGGAAAGACTTCATATACCTCTTGCAGAGTTTGGGCTACCGCAGACTGCTCTCGTACTGTGTGTGCTCCAAGAAGGAGGTTGTCTTCGACACTCATTTTTGCAAACACGCGCCGTCCTTCCGGGACGTGAGCTACTCCTAAGGACGTGATCTCGTGCGCCCGCATTCCCTGCACGGGTCTGCCGACGAATTCCACCGTGCCTTCCATGGGACGGATCAGGCCCGACACAGCTCGGACGATGGTGGTCTTGCCGGCACCGTTTGACCCAACAATGGCCACAATCTCTCCCTGCCCGACTTCGAAATCCACTCCGAATACGACCGGCACATTATCGTAACCCGCCTTAAGCGACTTAACCTGCAACATTGTAGGTGTCCCCCAGATACGCTTTTATCACTCTTTCGTCCGATGCGACTTCTTCGGGCGTCCCTTCCATGATCTTACGACCCGAATCGAGCACTACGACTCGGTCGGATATGGGCATCAGCGCTTCCATGATGTGCTCCACGACCACAAGAGTCAGGCCGTCCTTCTTGAGACGCAGGCAAAGGTCCATTGCCTCCCTGATTTCAGTCTGGTTCAGCCCTGCTATTGTCTCATCCAGCATGATGAGGCGCGGTGCCGTTGCCAGGGCATCTTTCGAGTTCCCTGCCCTCAGGAATGCAGATGTAACCACGTTCTCAAGGACGGTCATGTCTCGGAATGTATGTACTATTTGGAACGTTCGGACCAGCCCGAGACGGG
>DAOTAC010000310.1:0-2713 GCA_035382325.1 Bacillota bacterium
TACGACGTGATCAAGCAGGCTCTGGGCATGAGGAAGAAGCCTCTTGCTCTCCTCTCAATGCTGGGCTTGCCGTTCATTATCAAGTACCTGATCGGGCGCCTTACCATAGAGGATGTGGAGCGCAAGGCGAAAACATGGCTAGACATCGTGGGTAGGGGAGTGATCGTTCCCTATGCCGAGATCGGAGTAGATGTCGACAAACCTAGCGACTACGAATTGGCCTGCCGCGTTCTGCCGGGTAGCGCCGGAAGCTAGAGTAGATGCTGGGAACTAAAGGCCAAGGGCCGGAGCTATAGGCTGAAACCGGAGGCTGTGGAGGGATATTCGTGAAGAGTGTCGTTTGCACCGACGCCGCTCCTGCGGCTGTCGGACCTTATTCTCAGGGTATTCGCGTGGGCAATTTGCTGTTAGTGTCGGGGCAACTGCCTTTGGATCCGGCCACGGGCGCTTTTGTGGAGGGCGGAATTGAGGAGCAGACAGCACGGTGCTTGGAGAATCTAAAGGCAATCCTGGCACAGGCGGGCATCGGAATGGATTCGGTGGTGAAGACCACTGTGTTTCTGGCAGACATGGACGACTTTGCGGCGATGAACAAGGTATATGCCTCGTACTTCAAGACTGATCCGCCTGCACGTTCAGCCTTCCAGGTAGCCAGGCTTCCGAAGAACGGCCAAGTTGAGATCGAGGCCATCGCGTGGGTCGGGTAAGTATCAGCGAGAGACGGCGATCGCGGCCTGCGGCAGACGCACGAGGTACATATGCGGCAAGCAAAGATACTGGGCCATCATATGCGGCCAGCGAAAACATGAGGCCAGTAAAGGCCTGTAAAGGAAACGGCAGGGCTACAGCCCTGCCGGACATTTAACACTTCCAGCCCTTCCAGTTCGGGTAACACTCCCGGTTCGGACATGGCTGGGGCGGGAGGATTCGAACCTCCGAATGCAGGATCCAAAGTCCCGTGCCTTACCGCTTGGCTACGCCCCATCGCAGCGCCGCGCTTGCGGCGCGTTTCAATTCTAGCATAACGCCGGGCAGGGCGCAATTCCTGGCTCGTTCAACCATAGGCTTGACGTTCTCCTGCGGTGGGCCCTAACGGGGTTCTGGGGCATCCTGTTCGATTCTGAACAGCGCAGGCCCGGCGGAAAACCGGGCAGAATTCTTCTATGCATTACCCCCACTCATGGGACGAGCTGAGCGTGTGTGACGGCTTGATCATCCTGGACTTCTATCTGTTGCTGTTGAAATGGAAGTCAGGTCATCTGGCGGAACAGCGTGATGCGTGGCCTCGATGGGAAAACAGGCATTGTGCAGGGATTTGCTGAGCCTGAGGCCGCTTGCTCGCGGAGTCGTCTGCATGCGGGCGCCTTTGGCTGAGCCTGCAGATATTCGCACTTTCCGCGGCTCAACGCGGAGATTTTTCGCTGCATGTGTGCAGGAAATATCCGCGACGCTGGTTTCGGACCGCTTGGGCGCCATAGCACGGAAGACCACGCACCATCATAATACCACTAAGCTATAAGGAAAGCCTGCAACATACAGAAATCCCATATGTAAGCACTATGGAGCACCTCACCTGCCTCAAGATGCCGCTTAGTGCCAGCGTTGTGGCAGAATCAGGACTCCAGGCGCGCTCACGCGGAGATTTTTCGCCGCATGTGTGCAGAAAATCTCCGTCCAACGCCTCCAGAGGGGAGAAAACCCGCCAAGATACCCCTTGGGGGTATACCGCCGCACCCACGACCCCGATGCCTGACTGGACTGACCCATGGAAACAGGGCAGAACGCCTCGCGCTCTGCCCTGTGTGGGCTTGACTGTGCTCTTGGATCGACTGTACTCCAGGTTTGGCCACGTTCAGCGGGTCAGGCTACGACTTGCGGTACGTCCCGGGCTAGACCCTGCCGGGCCCTGCCGGGCCCTGCTAGGCCCTGCCAGGCCCCGCGTCATCAGGTTGGCCAGTCGCCTAGACTGTACCGCCTGGCCAATTGGGGCCGGGGATGTTGCCTCCCACGTAACCGGTCGGCTGGCCCGATGGCTGATTCAGGGGTTCGTTCAGTGACTCGTTCAGGGGTGCGTTTGCGCCTACTCCCAGGTTGGACTGCAATGGATTGGGTTGTGCGGCCCCACCTGTCCCGGTTGCCCATGGACCAACTGCCTCCGAAAAGCCATGCTTCACTCCGGCCGCAGTTGTGGCCGCGAGCGATGCCTGGGCTGCCTCTATCATTCTGCGGACCATACCGCCGCCCACCGACCCGCAATCGCGAGAGGTCATGTCGCCCCAGTATCCACCCTGGATATTGTGCGTGGGGATGTTGAGTTCGCTAGCGATCTCCCACTTCATCTGTTCCAAAGCCTGCCGCGCTTGCGGCACCAACGTGCGCTTGCTTCTGCGACTCGCTGGCATGCCTTCACCTCCCTCGGGTTTCTGAGTACATTCTTTACACAGGTCATCGGGCATATGTTAGTTAACGCGAGGCGCTCAGAACGCTTCCTTCCACCTGCGCGAAAAGTTGACGAACCTGCATGCTTGGTATATGCTCAAAGTGTTTGTGGCTTCATCAACCTAGTTCTATCTGGGTCTAGTCCTATCTGGGTCTAGTCCTATCTGGGTGGAGTGAACTTTATGATGTCCTTCGTGGGGCTTGTACTGGCTGCAGGGCTTGGCAAGCGAATGAAGTCATCCTTGCCCAAAGCGCTTCACCAAGTTGCCGGGCA
>DAOTAC010000311.1:0-2689 GCA_035382325.1 Bacillota bacterium
TACGGCGAATAGGATGCCCCGGAACCCTCGTTAGAGCCCACACAGGAGAACGCCGGACCCAGAAATATCCATAGATGTGGATAGTGCGTAGCACACTTCTTACAGGTCTTCCAACTCCGTGCCAAACGAGGTCAGCAGAAATACCTGCACAAGGGCGATTGTGTGGCTGACCGGCGTTTCCGAGCGGAGCCGGGTCGCCTACCTCTGACCCGGAATGCTCGCTCTGTGAGGGATCCTGGATGCACCGCGAATCAGCGGCCTAAAGGAGATAGGCGCTGGCCAGCCTGCCGTCGGCGAGCATTTCGTCGGAGGTTCCGGACGCGACGATTCGCCCGTCTCGGAGGATGTAGGCTCGGTCTGCCACGGATAGTGCAGCCTGCGCGTTCTGCTCCACAAGCAGTACAGCTGTGCCGGCCTGGTTAATCTCGCGGATCGCTTCCATCACGCGGTCCACCATGATTGGAGCTAAGCCCATGGACGGTTCGTCCATACATATGAGCTGCGGTGAGGCCACTAGCGCCCGGGCGATTGCGAGCATCTGCTGTTCGCCGCCTGAGAGCGTCCCTGCGAGCTGGTTCTGGCGCTCGGCCAGCACCGGGAAGAGGGCAAGTACCTGCTCGATCTGGCTCTGCGCGGCTGCGTGGTTCCTGGCTCTGCTCCCGGCTTCTCGCATGGCTGCAGTTGCCGCTTTCGCTTGAGCTTCTGCCGCGACCTCCAGGTTCTCGAGCACCGTCAGCTCGTAGAACACCCGGCGTCCTTCGGGAACGATACCGATCCCCATCCGCACGATCTCATTGGTGGGGCGTCCGTTTATGCGGCGCCCCGCGAAGCGTATCTCGCCGCTAGACGGGCGTAGTCTGCCCATTATCGTCTTGATGGCCGTGCTCTTGCCGGCTGCGTTCGCCCCGAGCAGTGCGACGACTTCGCCTGGACGGACTTCAATGTCGATCCCTTGCAGGACTTCAGCCGGACCGTAGGACGCGTGCACCCCCGCGAGCTCCAGGATGGGCGCGACTCCCGATGTAGCCGCATCGGCGCTGGCATCGGCGTTGGCGTCGGCATGGGCGTTGGCGTCGGCAGCGGCGGCGGTCGAAGTCGGTGCGGAGGCGGTTTTCGCCGACCCCAGATAGGCGCGGATTACTTCGGGATGGGCCGCTACCTCCTGTGGTGTGCCGGCGGCTATGACTTCGCCGTGGTCGAGCGCGATTACTCGGTCGCACGCTGCGGCTATGAGGTCCATGTGATGTTCTATGACGACTATCGTGTAGCCCCGGTCGCGAAGGGCGACGATGTCGTCTACCATCGCTGTGATCTCTTCGGGAGTCATGCCGGCAGCGGGTTCGTCCAGTAGCAGGAGCTTGGCGCCTGTTGCGATGGCACGAGCTACCTCGACCCGGCGACGGTCGGGGTATGACAGATGGCGGACCAGGGAAGCTTCGCGCGTCAGGAGCGATGTATCGACCAGGGCCAGGGCCTCCCGAGCCTGGGCAACTGCCTCCGTCTCCTGGCCTGTGTGCGCTACGGACCGTGCCAACGCCCCGAGAACGTTGCTGCGCCCCCGCAGGTGACAGCCTGCCAGGACGTTCTCGAGCACCGACTGGGTTTCGAATAGGCGGATGTGCTGGAAGGTCCGTGCGACCCCCAGAGATGCTACCTGATGCGGATCGAGTCCCGTTGCGGTTTGGCCCTGAACGCACACTTCTCCTGCAGATGGCTTGACGAGGCCTGTGATCAGGTTGAACAACGTGGTCTTGCCTGCGCCGTTCGGCCCGATTATCCCCAGGATCTCACCGGCATGGGCCGCGAAACTCACGTTCGATACAGCCGAAAGCCCTCCGAAGTTGCAGCTCAGGCCGGACGCCTCGAGTACCGGCACCGGCACGGATCCCAAAGCCACAGTGGACTTGGGCTCAGCCTCTGCTGCGGATGAAAGTCTGGCGTCGGTCTTGGGCCCCGCCCCGGCCCCGGCATCAGCTTCGATATAGGCGTCAGTCTCCTGTGTCGAGCCTTGTGCCGAGCTCTGCGCCGAACTCTGTACCGAGTCTCGCGAGTCTGAGAGAGGCCTGCGGCCAATGCCTACCAGCTTCTCGCCCTGGGCGATAAGCCCCTGCGGACGGAACACGGCTAGCAGCACCAGCGCAAAGCCGTATATCAGCATCCGGTATATGCTGTAGGCTCGCAGCACCTCGGGCAGGACTTGCAGGATGAGCACGCCGAGCATGATCCCGGGTATGCTGCGGATGCCCCCGAGGATGGCCATGCAGTAGAGCGCGATGGTCTCGGACATGGTGAAATTCTGCGGGAAGACCGCGCCTTGCCACGATGCGAACAATGCTCCTGCCAACCCGGCGATAGCGGCGGCGGTTACGAATGCCGATACCCGGTAGCGTCGAACGTTCACACCCATGCATGCGGCAGCCGTCTCGTCTTCGCGTAGCGCGTTCCATGCGCGTCCGGTCTTGGAGCCGATAATGCGCGCAATTCCGGCCAAGATGATCAGGGCAAGGACCCAGATGAGGATGTACGATGACTCCAGGGAGCTGAGGGTGAACCCTAGTATCCTGGGCGGATCGATGGCCACAATTCCGTTGGGGCCGTTGGTAATGTTGATCGGTCGGTCCATGTTGTTCAGTAGGATCCGCACGATCTGTCCGAACCCGAGGGTAACCATTGCCATGTAGTCGCCGTG
>DAOTAC010000312.1:0-2683 GCA_035382325.1 Bacillota bacterium
TAACGTACGCCCAGGACTTCCCCGGAGCCCCGCAAGTCACCGAGCCCATTTTCTCCCTCATGCCCGTTCCCCTCTCGCTCGTTGTCGTGTCCCTTGATGTCCTCTTCCATTTTGCTCTTTCGTACCGTGCGCCCAGGCCGGCTTCCGGCTACTCGCCGCGAGTAAAGTCACCGGCAGCAGCGACAGGGCACCGGCCGCCGACACAGCCATAGTCACCGCAATCAACGTACCGAACTGGCGTACAGGTGGAAATCTGGATGCTAGCATCACCATGAACCCCGCCGCCACCGATAGCGCGTTCAGTGCTACGGCTATACCCGTATTCGATATGGTTACATGAATGGCTTCATCAGGCGTGAGCCCGCACTTCAGGCCTTCAGAGTATCTGTTGTAGATGTGAATGCTGTAGTCGATGCCTATCCCGACGGCTATCGAACTCACAAGAGCCGTCACCAGATTGACCGGGATGCCCGCCCAACCCATGATGCCGAAGTTGGCAAGGATAGTCAGCGCTATCGGACCCATGCACAGCGCCGATGTGATCGAGCGCCCTAGAGTGAAATACACGATTACCGCGACCGCTATTCCCGCCAGAAGCAGGCTCTTCATCTGGCCAGCCATTATCTGCTTGCCCATTGACTCCGACAGAAACGGCAGTCCGGTGAGGTACACGCGTTCTATGGCACCTACACCTTCCAGATTGCGCGCGACAATGCTTCGAGCCTGTTCGAGCGTTCCGCCTGAACTGGCTGAGTTCACTGTGGAATCCACCATCACCTGTATTCTGGCATGGGTTTCATCGAGGCTGAGCATCTGATCGATACCTACATCTCCCGACATCGATACGAGCAGTAGGTACTGCGCGACCTCCTCCCTAGAATCGGGGATGCGGTCCCACGCCGGATCATCCTCGTGCAGAGCCAACGACACCTGCTTCACAACGTCTACAATGGAGAAGGCCTTCCCGAACCCGATGCCCTTCTCAAACTCCTGCTGCGCCCTGTCCATAGCATTCAGGGTGACTGGATCAAGGATGTCGCCCTCAACCAGAACCTGAATCGTATCCACGCCGCCGAACTCCGTCCTGATGAGGTCGAAATCGCGCCGCGCGGTGCTGGACTCATCGAAGAAAGTGGCAAAGTCAGTGTCAACCTTGAGACGGGACAGCCCTCCCACCGACCATACAATCAGCGCCAACGTAGCGATGACCACTACTCTGGGCTTTCGGAGCACGTAGTTGCCCACACTCTCCAGGAACCTTCGGCCGCCCCGTGCCGCGGTACCGCCCTTCGCGGCAGAACTGGCGCGCGCAATCCGACTGTGTTTCGAACCGTGCCTCCGGTCGAGCACAGTCAGCACAGCAGGCAGGAATGTAAGGGCAATGAGCAGCGCAAAGGCCACGCCTATGGCTGTGAACCCCCCGAATTCGCGCATCCGCGTCATAGAGCTGAACACGTTTGACCCGAACCCGGCCACCGTGGTTACACCCGCCAGGATTATCGCTATCCCCACCGACTCGAGAGCTCGACCGGCGGAACCGTTCCCAGTTGCGGCGGAGTCTGCCTTCCCGTTCGCCTTCCCATTCGATTTCCCGTTCGGTTTCCCGTTCCCGTTCTCTTCGTAGTACCGATGCATCATGTGCAGGCCATAGGCGCTTCCCGATGACAGCAACACAACCGGAAGCACCGCGCTCATCTGCGTCAGAGGAACCCCAACTGCGCCCATGAGCCCGAGCGTCCACACTATGCTCAGCAGCACGGTAACGAGCGGCAGGAGCACACCGCTGATAGTCTTGAAGCTCAACGCGAGCACGATGACGATCACCGCCACAGCAAATGGGAAGAGGTTGAACAGGTCATCTTTCAGGTGTTCCTCTGCCGCCTTACTCAGGAATGGCGAACCCGACAAGTGGAAGGTGATGTCGCCCCGACGCTGATCGATCACTGCCCGAATCCGGCCAGAAACCGCCCCTGCATCGACTCCTTGGTCCAGTTGGGCAAGGGCCAGAACGTAGCGACCGCTCTCGGACAGAAGCACACCTGCTATCTGCGGGTTCTCCTCCATCCGGCGCCGAACGGCATCAGCTTCGCCATGATCTGTCGGCATCTCGGCGAGGAGATCTACTACCTCAATGCCCCATGGAGTGCCCTGCACCTCCACCATGTTGGTGACCGACCTAACCGAATGGACACCATCGATATCCTCGATGCCCTGCGTGATGTCCTGAAGAACCTGTAGGCCTTCGGGGGTAAACACGTCGTCGGCCTTAGCCGCGATCAAAACATAGTCGGAACCTCCGAAGATCTCGTCGATGTGGTCGAGCGCCACTATCTCGGGGTCGGTTGAAGGGAAGAAGTCCCGCACCGCGGTGCTCACACTGATCCTGGTCGCGCTGAGGGCGGCAAGCACGGTTATGAGGATCGTCGCAACGATTACTGCCACTGGGTGGTTCTGAACGAACCTGGAAAGAGACCTCACGCATTTCAGCTCCATTTCACGCGCCACGCCGCCATTCATCTGCCGCACTGGCGCTCCAGGCTGACTGACCCGTCAGTCAGCCGCCACTAGTATATTGCACCAACCTTGCCTTGATGTCAACCTTTCAGCGCGGCGAGGGTGCGTGTAAGGATTGTGGCGTTCAGGGTCGCAGATCCCCTGCATTCAGGCGTGTGGTCTCGCCAGG
>DAOTAC010000313.1:0-2667 GCA_035382325.1 Bacillota bacterium
AACCAGCACTGACAGCACGACTGAACCTGATTCAGACGAATGATCGCGCGCCAATCGGCTCACCCCGCTTTCACCTCCTGATGGTAACCTGTGTGGATGCGGTCTTTGACATACCGGAACGTGTGCATGTGATGGACACTGTGTAAGAGCCGGCGTACTCAGTCTCGATCACCTGGAAAGATGCCAAGTCTCTTGCAACCGTAGCGGTGCTTGACGAACCGCCCGGCGCAGTCGTGATCATCTTAAGGTCGGTCCCTTCAACCTCAAAGGAGTAGACAGTCTCGCCCGAAACGCCTTTCACCTTGATCACAGGACTTGCCGGATCGGCGGCGTCGACAGACGTGGCTATTCTTATCTTGGACGAGACGGCCAGCATGCCCGCTTCAGACTGCATGTCGAGAGAGGTGTGGGTGGACGTACGCGCCCACGCGCCCCACGCTCCAGTCATGATGTTCCAGGTCACTCCCATGATGAGCCCTGCCAACACCATGACGATGAGCAGCTCGACTAGTGTTAGCCCTCTCTCACTCTGCAAAGAGTGTTCGACACGTAACATCACGAGACTTCCCCTTTAGGTCATATGCGACATTGGCCGCGATGGTCCAGGTGCGGTCGGGCGCCGCGGCCTGCAAAGCGACGACAATCGCCCTGCGAAATTGCGATCTGCCGAGCTCCGCAAGCTCGGCCTCTTCTTCTTCGGTGCTTCTTGTGACCAAGTAGTCGTAGTTTCCGGCATTGAAATATGATCGGTACCGCTCTATCGCCGCGTTGGCCAGGTTCAGGGCGACCGCTTCCATCTCGGCTGCCTTCTGCACGTACACTCCCTGCATAATCGCAGTGAAGAGGGCGGCAATCGCAACGCCTATGAACACTATGGCTACGAGCACCTCGACTAGAGAGTATCCCGATTCATCGGCCATGCCTTTCATTCTTCTACCCCTTCACTACTCCCAGCGGCCTAAGCCGCGCCACCTTCATGGATATCCCGGCCTTGTGAGTAATGTCGACAATGTCGTTTACATCCTTATAGGCCTCGGGCGCCTCTTCCGCGAGCGCGCTCTTGCTGGCCGCGCGGGCATACACCCCCGCCTGTGCAAGGGATTGCCTGACCTGGGCGGGACTTTGCGCCTTCATGGCTTCGTTGCGACTCATCAGACGGCCTGCTCCATGACAGGTGGAGCCAAACGAAACTTCCATCGCCTTCTGCGTACCCACGAGAACATAGGAGTTGCGGCCCATGTCGCCCGGAACGATCACCGGCTGGCCGACCCCTCGATACGCTGCAGGCACATCCTTATGCCCAGGCGGGAAGGCGCGCGTGGCCCCTTTTCTGTGGACGCAGAGCTTCCGAGGACGGCCATCTACAGAGTGTTCTTCGATCTTGGCGATGTTATGGCACACATCGTACAGCAGCGTCATGCCCAGGCTTTCCGGAGTCGACCCGAACTCGCGCGCGGTAGCCTGCCTGACCCAATGAGTGATGCACTGGCGATTCGCCCAGGCAAAGTTGGCCGCGCATGCCATTGCCGCGAAATACCTCTGCCCCTCGGGCGACTCGAATGGGGCGCACGCTAGCTGCCTATCGGGAACGGTTATTCCGTATTTCTTCAGGGCTGCGTTCATGGTAGCCAGATAGTCGGTGCACACTTGGTGCCCCAGCCCGCGTGACCCTGTATGTATCATCATCACGATCTGGTTCTCATGTATTTCGAGTACTTTCGCCACGTCCGGCGCAATTACCTCTTCGACCACCTGTATCTCCACGAAGTGGTTGCCGGACCCCATAGTGCCCAACTGCGGCATCCCGCGCTCCATGGCCCGTGCGCTCACGGCAGCTGAGTCCGCCGCCTCCATCTTTCCCCCGTCCTCGGTGCACTCCAGGTCGGCCTCGCTGCCGTAGCCGGAATGCACAGCCCACTGGGCTCCGCGTTCGAGGACTTTGCGGACCTCGCTGGCGCTGAGCTGAATGGGACCTCGCGTGCCGAGCCCGGATGGCACATCTCGGTACAGCCGGTCTATCCAGGATTGGACCTTGGGCGCCGCATCGGAAAGCTCCAGATCCGTCCTGATCAGCCTTACCCCGCAGTTTATGTCAAAGCCGATCCCTCCGGGCGTGATCACGCCGTCTTCCAGGCGCATCGCCCCCACACCACCAATGGGAAAGCCGTACCCCGAATGGATGTCCGGCATGGCCAGAGCGGGCCCGTTTATGCCTGGAAGGCAGGCCGAGTTGGCGAGCTGCTCCAGAGCCTCTCCATCGCGGGCAACCTCCAGCCCTTCGCTGTCAGTGACCACAACGGCATCCGCGCGCATTCCCTGCTTGTAATGGCTGGGTATGCGCCATCGGAACTCATCGATCATCTCAAGCGGGCCTTTCCACACACTCGACACATGCTCCACCTCCTCTCAAGCATCCAGGACTAGCCGGGCCGTCCACCTACCATCGGCCAGTTCCGCCACTTCTATCATGTGATAAGAAGCCGCCTTGGGCACAAGCCCCAATATCGCACCTTGGTCGGCTGCGGAGTGGATCGCGTCTTCCGTCAGCACAATGCCATCAGCCTCCGCCTCAAGACGCGCACTGCCCTCGCCCTCGTCCTTTTCCATGTATGTGACCCATCTTCAGCACCCTTGCGCATTCAGGTTCTGAGTTTTAGGGGTCTCGCG
>DAOTAC010000314.1:0-2659 GCA_035382325.1 Bacillota bacterium
TACGTTGTGTCATGCATCAACGATTGTCTAGATTCTCGACATGTCCGGGAAAATGCGTCGATTGTATCGACATATCCCAAAAAGCCAGGTAGACAGGCATTTCACCGCAAACCAGCAGCGTGCGGCAAGTATATGCTCTTGAGTCGACGACTACCCAGGACCGATCATCAGCCACAAAAGATCGACCACCGGCAAAGGTAATCTCCTGCGCAAGAAGTTCACGGCCCGGCTGCTTGTCCATAGATTAGGCATGAAGTTGTGGAGGCGCGGAGCCGGGCGTTCGCCGCGAACAGGCCCTTCGAGGCGGTAGGTAAGGAACTGAGCATCATCTGAGGTTGCTGGGCGATGGGGCCTGCGGGTCTGGCCGGGCGCGAAAGGAGGGACCGATATTGCCAGAAGTCGTCTATTCCGAAGAGACTATCAGAACCCAGGATGGAACCGAGCTGTTCTGCCGGGTGTGGTTGCCGGTCGGGCCCAGCGGGGCAAATTCTACCGGAGCAGACGCGGGAGACGGCACGGCCGCGGTTGCGACTCGGGGCGCGACTGCGACTGCGACTGCAGCTCCGGCTGCCGACGTGGCGGGTCGAGCGAGGGCTGTAGTGGTGATCTGCCACGGTCAGGGTGATCATTCGGGAAGACACACGCATGTGGCGCAGTTCTTCGCAGAGCGGGGCTATGCCGTTTACGCCTATGACCACCGTGGGCAGGGCAAGTCCGGCGGTGTGCGCGGCCATGTGGATCGGTTTGCGCGGTATTACGATGATCTCTGGCTTGTGATCCGCACGGCCAAAGAGCGTCATTCCGGGCTCAGAGTGTTCGTCATCGGGCAGTCCTTGGGAGGCCTCATCGCTCTAGGGTACGCCGAGCGGCGGCCCAAGACAATCACCGGTGTCGTTGCCAGTTCGCCAGGCTTCATCTATCTAGAGAAAGTGCCGCGCTGGAAGAAGGCGTTGGCGCCGGTAGTCTCCTGGATCGCGCCCTGCATGGCGTTCGAAACCGGTATTCAGGCTGAGCACATATCGCGCGATCCCGCGGTTGTGGCAGCATACAAGGCCGACAAGATCAGATACCCGAAGGTGACTGCCAGGTATTACGTTGAGTGGGATCGGGCAACGCGCGCCGTCTTCGAGGGCTCGAAGTCTCTCGCGGTACCATGCTTGTTCATGCCGGCCGGCGCCGACCAGATTATCTCTGCGCAGGCTACCGTGGACTTCTACAACAACGATTCTCACCCTGACAAGAAGCTGGTCGTGTGGGAAGGCCTGTATCACGATATCTTCAACGAGCCGGAGAAGGAGAAAGTGTTGGAGACTGCCGCGGCCTGGATTGCCGAGCGGGATGGACGGTAGGATGAGGCAGGCACTCGAGCTGACAGCTGAGGATATCCAGCGATATAGCAGGCATCTGTGCCTCGCAGGTGTTGGCGAGGAAGGTCAGAGGAGAATTCGGTCGGCCCGGGCCCTGGTTGTGGGTGTGGGAGGACTGGGTTCTCCTATTGCGCTTTATTTGGCCGCGGCCGGCGTCGGCGTATTGGGATTGGTGGACCCGGACGTGGTGGAGCTGTCGAACTTGCAGCGCCAGATAGCCCATGGCACCGGCAGCCTGGGCGTGCCAAAGGTTGAGTCGGCTACCAGTCGGATCGGGGACCTGAACCCAGGCGTGCGTGTTGAAGCCATGGCGGTGAAGCTGGGGCCGCACAATGCCGCTCAGCTAGTGGCGGGCTATGACGTGATTGTTGATGCCCTAGATAGCCTGCGCGATAGATTTCTCCTAAGCGATGCGTGTGTGGCTATGGGAAAGCCGATGGTGCATGGCGCTGTGTCGGGGTGGATGGGTGAGGCCATGACCTACGTGCCCGGGCAGGGGCCCTGCTACAGGTGCGTGTTTGGAGGAGGCGCGGCGGCGAGGTACGCAACGGCGTGCGATGCCGACAGCGCGGTTTCGGTCGGAGCCTACTCGGGGGCGGAGGACACCCCGGAGGATTTGGGTGCGCTTTCTCCGGAGCGTGTGGGTGTGCTGTCGTCGGCGCCGGGGGTGATAGGGGCCATTGAGGCCACGGAGGTTCTCAAGCTGATCACAGGCGCAGGCGAACCGCTCGTAGGCAGGCTGCTGCTGTGGGATGGCATGAGGATGCGGTTTGATCAGATAGTGGTGATGGCCGATCCTGTGTGTAGTGCATGTGAGACAGGCGGGCCGGGAAAGAGGGGGCAATGCCATGATTACGCCGACAATGGATGTCGCGACTGAAGGCAGGAGGGATGTCAATACTGCCAGGGCTGTGAAGTCGCTTTCGGAGGCGGTGCAGGTCAGAACCATATCGTTTTCGGACCGGGCGCTTATGGACCACGGCCAGTTCGAGCGTTTTCATGCACTCCTGGAGAGGTTGTACCCGCTCGTCCATAGGGGACTGGAGAAGACTGCGCTCGGCCACAACTTGCTCTACCTGTGGAAGGGCGCAGAGGCTGCCGAGGGTAACCAGGGCGGACAGGGCAAGAGGCCTGTGGCGCTGATGTCGCACATGGATGTGGTTCCCGCAGACGAAGACGGATGGGAGTATCCGCCCTTCTCGGGCGCAGTCGCCGATGGACACGTGTGGGGTCGGGGCTCTATCGATATGAAGTTTGGGCTCATTACTATCCTCGAGGCCATCGAGGAGATG
>DAOTAC010000315.1:0-2656 GCA_035382325.1 Bacillota bacterium
CCGGCACTTTTTGAGTACATCGATTTCAGAAGACCGCCGGACCGCATCCAGATCGCGAAAATCGGGGGGTATCCGGTCGGTCCTGGCATGGCACCGGGCAGGGAATGCGACAGGATATCCCATAACATGGCTGTATCCGGCAATACCGCGCAAGCCATGGAATACCCCTCCACCAATCCACCACATCCTAGGCCGCCGCTGACCCCAAAAGCACCTTTCGCAGCACCGATCCGCCGGCTGGAGGCCCCGGCCCAAATGCATGTACTCAAAAATTGCGCCTATCGGCAGATGTATCGGCAAAAACTGACGGCATGCCTGCTTGGATACCCCCGGGGGTATGCCCTTGAGCTGTAGTAATCGCCGTTCTGCCCTCGGATCTATCCCTGGATCTATCCCTCGGATCTATCCCCGGATCTATCGCAGGTCCCCTTCTGCCCCAGCCCCTCTCACTGTGATCCTGGCGAGGTCGCTTGCCGAAGGCCAGACCCGGAGTGGGAGTCGGATGGGTTGAGTAGGGCGCCAAACGCCGGATCGGCGCGGCGCCGGATCGGCGCGACCCCGGAACCTGGGAAGCCCCGGAACCTGGGAGGCCCGCGGCTCTGAGAGCAACAATCCCTTCATGCACCTACCCCATTGACATAAGACCCTCCCCGCAATATACTTTGACAGACGAATAGTTTGGTTCTCAAAACATCTTCCTCAGTGACCCCAATGATCTCCCCGCCGGGCAGTCTCCCATCTGGTCTCGACTATGGGAGGCGCCATGCGAGGCATCGGAGGCATGGAGCGTGTACACGAAGATCTCGGGAACCGGCAGTGCGCTGCCTGAGAACCGCGTGACCAACCGCGACTTTGAGCGCCTCGTCGACACATCCGACGAATGGATAACCACTCGCACAGGCATATCCGAGCGGCGCATATCTTCCGGAGAGAATACGTCCGACTTCGCCGCGCAGGCGGCGGCAAACGCGCTGTCGAGTGCAGGTGTCGGCCCGCTCGACGTGGATCTGATCATAGCCGCCACCGTATCGCCCGACAGTTTCACCCCTACCGTATCGTGTCAGGTCCAGAAAGCGCTGGGGATTTCCAGAGCCACCTGCTTCGATCTGTGGGCAGGTTGCACGGGGTTCATCTTCGCCCTGATGACAGCCGATTCGCTGATCCGTTCGGGCCTGTCCGGCACTGCCCTGGTCATCGGCGCTGAAGTCCTTTCCAAGCTAGTAGACTGGAGCGACCGTGCTACCTGCGTGCTGTTTGGAGACGGCGCGGGAGCTGTCGTCCTCAGCCAGTCTGCAAGCCCAGGGATTCTGGCTCACTACACCGGGTCGGACGGCACTCGCGGGAATGTTCTCCGCATAGACGGGGTTCCACTGGTCAATCCATGGACCCCCAGCGCCCACGCCGGCACCCACCCATCGCCATCCCACCCGAGCAGCGTCATTCGCATGGACGGGCAGGAGGTCTTCAGATTCGCTGTGACCGCTATGCAACAGTCCATACGACGCGTCTGCGAGCTTTCCGGCATAGAGCTGGACGATGTCCCCTATGTCATCCCGCATCAGGCCAACGACAGAATCATCGAATCCGTGGCCGGTAGGATGAAGATCCCCCGAAACCGTTTCTATACTAACCTGGACCGGCGTGGGAATACTTCCGCTGCCAGCATACCTATTGCGCTGGACGAGATGAACCGCGCCGGAATGCTCAAACCCGAGATGCCGCTGCTGCTTGTGGGCTTTGGCGGCGGGCTGACGTGGGGCGCAAGCATGGTCAGGTGGATGCCCAATTTCAAAGGAGACTCATGAAACCGAAAGACTGAGGAGGGTCTCAAGATGGTATTTGACCAGTTGAAGGCGATAATCGTAGACCAACTAGACGTTGCCCCGGAGGATGTGTCCCCAGAGAGCAGTTTCGCCGATGACCTCGGCGCCGACTCCCTCGATATGGTCGAGCTCATCATGGCGATCGAGGAGAAAATGGAAGTCCACATCGAGCAAAAGGAAGCAAGGAACCTGACAACCGTCGGGGATGTGCTGGCATTCATGGAGGCACAGAAAGCCGCAGGGGTCACCAAATGACCGTGGGGCGTCTCGGCCAAAGGCTGACGCGCCTTGTTGGGGTGACATATCCCGTGATACAGGGCGGAATGGCCTGGGTAGCGGATGCGCAGCTGGCGGCGGCTGTATCAAACGCGGGTGGGCTGGGAGTCATCGCCTCAGCCCACCTCACCCCCGATCAGCTTAGGTCCGAGATCCGCGCAGCCCGGAAGATGACTGCCAAGCCATTCGGCGTCAACATAATGCTGATGAGTCCGAATGCTGGCGCGGCGGCGCGGATCTGTTGCGAGGAGCACGTGGCCGTCGTCACCACCGGCGCCGGCCATCCCGGCGAGTTCATGGAGGACTTTACGTCCGCCGGCATCATCGTCATGCCGGTAATCGCGTCCACGGCCCAGGCCAAGCGGGCAGCGTCCGCCGGCGCACACGCTGTGATTGCCGAAGGATACGAGGCAGGCGGGCACGTCGGAGAGTTGACTACCATGGCGCTGGTGCCCCAGGTCGTGGACGCAGTGGACGTGCCGGTCGTGGCGGCCGGTGGCATTGCGGACGGCCGAGGAGCGGCAGCAGCCTTCTGCCTCGGCGCTTCCGGGGTGCAG
>DAOTAC010000316.1:0-2654 GCA_035382325.1 Bacillota bacterium
CGCGGCCCGAATCGGAAGCCGTGTGTAGTCGCACAACGGTTAGTATAGCACAGCCCGAAGCGCCTCGCAATCCGCACCCGGACTGTACCCGGACTGCGTACGTCACCGTGCTCGAAGCTTGTCCAATTCGTCGAAGAGTCTGTCGTTGAGAACTCGAATGTACGTGCCCTTCATCCCAAGCGACCTGGACTCAATCACCCCGGCGCTCTCGAACTTGCGAAGAGCGTTCACTATTACGGATCTCGTGATTCCAACCCTGTCGGCGATTTTGGAGGCAACGAGGAGGCCCTCATCCCCGGCAAGCTCATCGAATATGTGCTCCACTGCTTCCTGTTCCGAGTAGGATAGCGTATCCAACGCCATCTGGACAGCCGCGCGCTTGCGCGCCTCCTCCTCCATCTTCTCGCTCTTTGACCTCAGGATCTCCATTCCTATGACCGCAGCTCCGTACTCGGCGATCACGATATCGTCTTCGTCCAGAGAGCCGTCTGCCGTGAGCAGAACGAGCGTAGCGACGCGCTCGCCCCCGCCATGGACCGGCACTACCGTAATGCGGCAGGATTCGGAACCTCCGAGCAGTTCGTCCTGGAAGATTGTGAGCCTCCCCGATGGCATCTGGTTCGGCGATGTGTCAGGCACCCGGAGAAGCTCCTCGTTGCTCTCCCGAGGCACGAACCCGGTTTCCAAAGTCTCCGGCTGCTCATCGCCGGCCTCGGAGACGATGGTCAGCGAATGGCCGAGCAGCTTGCCGTTTCGAGCGATGACAAACGCCTGGCACGACATGGTGTCGGCCAACACCTCGGCAAGCTCCCTAAAATCGACTGAGTAGCCGGCAGCGTTTTGAATGAGGCGGTTGACTCTGCGCGTGCGCTCCAGCAGTGAACTCACATTGGAACCTCCTCTCACATACCACGCTCAAGATGGCGTGTGCTGCAAATTGACTCAGCAGTGATGCTCTTTTATATTGTCCAAAGATTCCAGTCCCAAAACAGGCCATAGCGCGCTCAACTACAAAACATAGTCAGAGAAGTCACTACGAGCAATGACCCCCGCAAGACGGTCCCTTACGTAGGCTGCGTCTACGATGACTGGACCCGACTCTTCCGGAGCATTGAACGCCACATCTTCAAGGACTTTCTCGAGTATGGTGTGGAGCCTGCGCGCGCCTATGTTCTCAGCGCTGGAGTTGACGTCGTCGGCGATGCGTGCGATCTCGTCTATGCCATCAGGGGTGAACGACAGGTCGATGCCTTCGGTAGAAAGCAGAGCCGCATACTGTTTGGTCAGCGCGTTCTTTGGCTCCGTCAGAATGCGGACGAAGTCTGCCTGCGCTAGGCTCGTGAGTTCCACCCGTATGGGAAACCTGCCTTGTAGCTCGGGGATGAGGTCCGAAGGTCTGGACATGTGAAAAGCCCCGGCTGCTATGAACAGGATGTGCCCCGTCTTCACCGGGCCGTGCTTGGTCTGAACAGTGCATCCTTCCACGATCGGAAGGATGTCACGCTGCACACCCTCGCGCGACACATCCGGACCCGCGCCATGACTCTTGGCCGCGATCTTGTCGATCTCGTCTAGGAAGACGATGCCCGACTGCTCGGCCCGGGCTATGCCTTCTGCCGTGACTTCATCCATGTCGATGAGTTTGGTGGCCTCTTCAGCAGTGAGGATCCTGCGCGCTTCGTGCACGGGCACTTTGCGACGGCGCTTCTTGCGCGGAAGCATCCCGCCGAGCACATCCTGGAGATTCACGCCCAGCTCCTCGATGCCGCTTCCTGAAAAGACCTCTATCATCCCGGGCGACGAGTCGTCTACTTCGATCTCGACCACTTGATCCTCGAGTTCGCCGCGGGAGAGTTGCTCTCTGACCTCGCGCCTTCGCGCCCTTGCCGCAGCCAGCTTCGACTCGAAGGCAGCGCTATCAGATGGCTCGGGAGAGTGCTGGGCTCCAAACAGAGCGGCAAACGGGTTTACCACAGGCTTCTCTCTGACCGGAAGTGGGCAAAGCACATCAAGGAGGCGTTCCTCGCCGTGAACCCGTGCACGCTCGTCAACGGCGCCGGTCTTCTCGGATCTGACCATTCGTATGGACACCTCAACAAGATCACGTATGATGCTGTCGACATCGCGGCCGACATAGCCCACTTCCGTGAATTTGGTTGCCTCGACCTTTATGAAGGGGGCCTTGACCAGTCTCGCCAGTCTGCGGGCTATTTCCGTCTTCCCCACTCCTGTAGGGCCTATCATCAAGATGTTCTTGGGGATGATATCCTCCTGCATCTCACCGGATAGAGCCAGCCTGCGATAGCGGTTACGCAGAGCTATGGCTACAGCCCTCTTGGCCTGAGCCTGCCCCACGATGTACTTGTCGAGTTCCTCCACGATCTTGCGCGGAGTCAGATTCTCCATATCATCGCCTCCCGGACTAGATCTCTTCAATGATTATGCGGTTATTGGTGTAGATGCATATGTCGGCCGCTATCTCCAGCGACTGCCGCACGATTTCGGCCGCCGCGAGGTCCGTGTTTCGCATCAGGGCTCGGGCCGCCGCTAAGGCGTACGCGCCCCCCGAACCCACCGCCGCAATATTGTCGTCCGGCTCAAGTACTTCGCCGCTGCCCGACAGGACCAGCATCCGCTGACCGTCCGTCACTATC
>DAOTAC010000317.1:0-2641 GCA_035382325.1 Bacillota bacterium
AGGGCTGCCTGAGGGCTTTTTCCGGCGCGCTCGAGAACCCCACACTCGTATCCATGCCTGAGCCGAATCGGCCGGCCGCAACCAGGGGTATGTCCCCGAGCCTTTCACCGGGGCTGAACTTCAGGTCGCCGAAGTAGCCCTGGCCGGGATTGTTCATGTTCGGATCGTCTACGAAGCGTATCTTTGCTGCGACAAGAGTCCTTGCCGGCGGCCTGACCCGCAGGGAACCTCCTGTGCCGATCTGCGTCTGGGCTTCATCAGTGATCCCAAGGGTTACAGGGTGCTGACGGAACTCGAGATTGGGCTGCCCCCACCCTGAGTCGAAAAGGCTCCTCGCTGAGTCGAAATTGAGCGCCATGCCCGCAGGATTCATGACGAAGTCGAGCGGGTGTGAACCGTCCGGGTAAAGGGTGTGGTCGGCAAGGACCAGGAGAGATCCCCCGTCATTAAGGAATCTCAAAACCGCCTCCTGCGCTTCGCCTGAGAGCTTGTCTACTACGTTAATCACAACAAGAGTCTGCACGCGCTCAAGATCGTCGCCAGACAGATCGCCCCAAGAGACCTCGTAGCCGGTCCCCTCCAAATAGACAGCGAGCCATCCAAAGGAGGGAGTGAACTTATCCGAAAAGTCCAGAGGAGATGTCGGCCGGAAGTTGGCGCTCTGCTCCGACAGAAACATGACTGACCTGCGCGCCTGGCCTGACTCGATGATCCCTGTGGCAATGGAGGCGATGAGAGACGCCACGGCGACGCCGATCAGTGCTTCCGAGAGCTTCGGTCGGGCGGCAGCGACGGGTTCGCGGCTGACGACCGAGGCATAGACGGCGATCATGGCCGCAAACATCAGTGCCAGGCAGGAGGTGAGCGCGAGGAACCATAACCCCGTAAGCCGCGTTAAGCGGGCGAAGGTTGTCAGGAGCACCAGATATCCCGCGATCCCGCCCCCGAGAGCGGCTCCCAGGTTCAGGGCCGCGCGCCGGCCGAGCCGCGCGCCCACGGCGAATACGGCTAGGCAGCCGAGGATGTATGCAAAGACGAAATGCAGCCCGAGATAGGTGGGGCCGCCGGAGAACGGCTGTGATGAAACGAACGATGCCCATGAGGACAGGACGCGCGATGCCGGCTCAGTCCAGATACACTGGAGTCCGAGAGCGTCTGTAGCCAGTGCATATAGCCCTGTCAATGACGCGATGGCGGCGCACACGGTGTCTAGCTGGGGATCGATGCCGAATCCGTCATGAGGGGCGAAGAACGGAATCCATGTAGCCGCTGCAAGCGCGAGCCATCTCCATGGATAGCCCAGCCAGACTGCTGCGAGCGCCGCTGCTGCACAGGCGAGCGTCCACAGGTTGCGGGGCCCTTATGCGCCCATGGAAACGAAAGCCAGATCAAGGTCGCGAAGAGCGCCGACCATACGGCTTTCACAGGAAGGGCGAACATGGTAGGCCCATCGAGCAGGACTGCAGCCAGAATGAAGACCAGAGCCGGCCTGAGGTTGGTACGGCTCACACGGTCTCCAGTCCGCCCAATCGGGCTCACAGATGCGCCCCCCAGCGTGAGAACCGGATATTGTTGCAGAATGCTTGAGTATACATCAAGCTTAACCCGGCGCCCGCATGAAGTAAGGAGTGTTATAGCCAGTGGGCGCACGATGACGCGGGGACGGCCTTGGCGCGAGTGGTTCAGTTCTCTTCGAGTAACCTTTCAACCAGGAATTTGCGCATCGCCTCGAAGGTTTCGGTTATGCTCTCCGCCGTGCCCGGCATGTGACCGTCATTGGGCAAGTACACTGCCCGGGGAGTGTTTCCGGCCTCTGTAAGCTCTCTGATAGCCCGTATGTTCTGGCTTGGATACACTGCATCGTCACTGCCGGAGTAGACGATCAGGATGGGGGCCTTTAGCGCATCAACATAGCTTGACGGCGACAACACTCTGGCGAGCGCGGTGTGTGGCTCCGGCGCAGAGCATTTGTGGTAGTCCGGGACGGGTGCGCCGTCTGTCAGTTCGACGCCCAGGTCGGTCCAGTCCCACACTCCCATTAGGGAGATGACTGCCTTGTAGGTATCCGGATGGACTGCCGCCTGGTAGAACGATATGAACCCGCCATAGGAGTGCCCCATGATGCCGATGCACTTAGGATCCGCGATTCCGTTCTCTACGGCCCACTGAACGCCTTCGCAAACATCCTGCTGCGCCAGGAGCATGTTCTGGCTTGCGGTATCCGTGTACTCGTTGCCATATCCGCTAGAGAAGCGGAAGTCTACCGACAGCACCGCTATCCCCAGGTTTGATGCGAGCAGCGCGTGCTCATTCGGGGCCCACGTGAACCTGGCCTGGGGCCCACCATGGACGTTGATCAAGAGAGGTAGGTTGCGCGGGCTCTTGCCGAGCGGCACTGTCAGGTATGCAAAGACCGTCGCTCCGTCGCTTGCGCTGAACGACACCGGATAGGTGTGCCCGACATCCTCTATCGGTATGTCGGACGACAGGAGAAGAGTCGCCGTCCCTGTCTTCACATTGTAAAGCCGATAGCTGCCGTAGTCTCTGTCGTCTCTATGCATAAGCACAACGTAGTCGAACTCCGGGCTTATCGCCACCGGGAAGTGGTTCTCACCCAGGTCCCGAAGGACATTATCAGCTA
>DAOTAC010000318.1:0-2612 GCA_035382325.1 Bacillota bacterium
ACATACATCATGTGTTTGGCGCCTCTTCCTGCGCCAAGTCTGTTCTCTGCAAGCGCCGCGACATTGGCGTCGTTCTCGAGATATACAGGCCTCCCGGTAGCCCTGGCTATAGGCGCCGCAAGGGAGACATCTTTCCACATCAGATTGGGTGCGTCCAGCACTATGCCGGTTCTCTGGTCCAGGGGTCCCGGGCAGCCGATCCCTATGGCCCGGACATCGCTCACATCGCACCCCTTTCTTGCGGTCAGGTCCCGCACCGTGTCGAGCATCCTGCCTATTACGGCGCTCGGCCCTTCCTCCGGCCTGGTGGGGACCCTGACGCGGTCGATCATCCTCATATCCGCGTCGACCAACGCAGAAGCTATCTTCGTGCCCCCGAGATCAATGCCGATGAAGAGGCGCTCGCTTTCCATGCCCATACACTACCGCCCCCGTTCCACGATGGCTGTACAACGGCACGCCGGGGCATTACGCCCCGGCGATGTATTGGTATGCCTTATCTGATGGCATTCTCAGTAGATGGATCGAACAGGTGGCACTCGTCCATGTTGAGTACGACTGAATGAGGCTCGCCGTCTCGAGCATTGGTGCGAGGGTTGACCCTGGCCGTAAATGAGTGAGGGCCAGTCGTCAGGTAAAGATAGGCCTCGGCGCCCATGGGCTCGATCACATCCACCATGCACTTTACTACCCTATCCTCAGGCGCGTCCGCGATGAAGTCGATATCCTCGATGTTCTCGGGCCTGATGCCCAAGATAACCTTCTCATCGACGTACTTCTCTATCGCCTCAAACCTGCCGCGCGGCACTCCGATGCGGAAGCTCTCGCAATCCACGATATAGTCGTCGCCTTCCTTGCGTAGGACGCCCGGCGCAAAGTTCATTGCAGGGCTGCCGATAAAGCCGGCCACGAACATGTTATCCGGCCGCTCATAGATCTCAAGAGGCGCTCCCACCTGCTTGATGAAGCCGTCTTTCATAACCACGATGCGGTCACCCATGGTCATGGCCTCGGTCTGGTCGTGGGTGACGTAGATTATCGTCGTCTGCAGCCTGTTGTGGAGCTTCGACAGCTCTGCCCTCATCTGAACCCTCAGTTTGGCGTCCAGGTTGGACAGGGGTTCGTCCATAAGGAACACCTTAGGCTCGCGCACGATCGCGCGCCCTACTGCAACGCGCTGCCTCTGGCCACCCGACAGGGCCTTGGGCTTACGGTCAAGAAGGTTCTCGATGCCCAGAATCCGAGCGGCATCCTTCACTCTGGCGTCGATCTCTGCTTTGGGGAACTTCCGCAGCTTGAGACCGAAAGCCATGTTGTTGTAGACATCCATGTGGGGGTACAGTGCGTAGTTTTGGAAAACCATCGCGATGTCGCGGTCTTTTGGCGGAATGTCGTTGACCAGAGTGTCGCCGATATAGATGTCGCCTGAAGTGATCTCCTCAAGCCCGGCCACCATCCGGAGAGTTGTCGACTTCCCGCATCCCGAAGGGCCCACCAACACTAGGAACTCCTTGTCGCGGATCTCCAGGTTAGCATCGTTTACCGCGACCACATTGCCGAACTTCTTGTACACATGCTCCAGTTTTACTCCTGCCATGTGACGTCCTCCCACTGCTTTATATTAATCGGCGGCATCTTTCGCCCACCGGTTCAACTACCTTTATTCGGCGGTGCAATAAAGAATCCTTCAACGGATTTACGCCGCTGCGCGTATAATGGTGCAGAAAGCAGACAGGTGGTGATCGCAATTGCCTGAATGCAGGCCACTGGTGCTGATGCGGGGAATGACTGTGGTTCCCGTGGGCAATGTTCAGGAACAGCTCGCGTTCAAAGGTTTCCCGTTGGGCGAAGTGGACAACGTATTCGGGATCCGCACCGAGCTTGCCGTACGGCAGTTCCAGGCAAGTGTGGGTCTTCCTGAAACCGGCATTGTTGACGCCGAGACATGGCGCTTGCTCTTCGATGGCCTTCCGCTGCCTGGGGATGCATGTTTCCCCGATGATCCCCCGGATATGGCGACCGCCGATCCCTTAGGCCCGGCGAACCCTGACGCGAACATCTCTTCCAGGCAGGCGACTCAGACCCGCCAGCCGCTCTCGATACAGATAAGCCTGGCTCAGCGTCGCCTGGCACTGCTCAGGGGCGGAGTCGAAGCCGCGCACTACCCTGTTGCAGTGGGCAAGCCGGCCACTCCGACTCCGTCGGGATCCTGGACCGTGCTGAACAAGGCGTTCAACCCCGGCGGCGTTTTCGGCACTCGCTGGATGGCGTTCACCAGGCGCGGGCACGGAATACACGGCACCAATCAGCCTCAGTCTATCGGGCACGCAGTATCCAACGGGTGTGTGAGGATGTACAATGCTGACGTTGAGTCATTGTTCGACCAGGTGCAGGTGGGAGTGCCTGTATTGATAACAACGGGCGTCACCGCCCCTGCTCCCACGCCGGGAACATACGTGGTGAGAGCCGGCGACACGTTGTTCCTCATCGCGCAGAGGTTCGGGACCACAGTGGACGCCATCCGGCGCGCCAATAACCTGACAACAGACATACTGGCTGTCGGCCAGGTACTAGTGATCCCTGGAGCAGTTGCGCGCCCCACGACCACCGGC
>DAOTAC010000319.1:0-2607 GCA_035382325.1 Bacillota bacterium
CATCTGAACCAGGCAGGATGCCCTCTGTATGCCAGCGGGCTCAATGCTCGGGTCGCCGACCTCAGGTTGCAGCTGAAGCGGACGGCCCGGCGGCGGCGCAGCAAGGAGAAGCGGGCCGATATCCGGTCACAGCTGGAGGCGGTCCAGGCCGAGCTGGGCTCGCTTCAAACCCAGAAGTGTGGCGCGGCGCAGAAGAGGGCATGCCGTAAGCTCCTTGCCAGGCGCGGAGTAATCGTCGGGCGGATGCAGAGCCTGTACGAGCGCATGCGCCGCCTAGGCAGCGAAGAGCGGTTCGTCCACGAGTTCCGGCGCAAGCAGGCCCTGCTGGAACGACTGGGCTACATGAAAGACGGCAAGCTCCTTGCGCGCGGCGAGATTGCGCGCGAGCTCCATACTCAGGAGCTGCTCGTCACAGAGCTGGTATTTTCGGGCGTGTTCCACGAGTTTACCGAAGACCAGATAGCGTCGCTCGCGGTATGTATCGACTATGAGCCGCGCCGGGGAGAGTTCCCGGCTAAGTCGGTGCCTTTCGATGTAGACAGGATCAGGGAGATCGCAGCCCAGGTGGAGATGGTGGAGGAAAGCTACGTGGGCACAAGCACGGTGCGGTTCTTCACCGGGCTGGCCCCACTCGCGTACCGGTGGAGCCAGGGCGCTGAGTTCGCCGATATGCTGCGCGGCTCGGCCTATGCCGAGGGAGATGTAGTGTCGGCCTTCCGGCGCAGCATCGACCTGCTGCGGCAGGTGCGCGCTGCGTGCAAGGCCGATGCCGCTCTGGTCGACAAGATTTCGGATGTTATGAGGCGGATCGACCGCGATGTGGTCGAGGTGGTTCTGTAGGCGGGGTGGGCCGAGGGGGCGGAGCGGTTGCGAGTATCCGTCGGAGCGTCTTCTCTCTCAGTTCGCCCACGGCGTCGAAATCGATGTTCGGGGTGTAGAACGACTCCAGGAAATGATGGGCGCGCCGAGCCTCGCCCAGGAAGTGCACTGCCCTTGACATCGCTTCATGCATTAGCTTGCGGTCGTACTCGATGATGTCCTGGTTACGTCGCACCGTGGCCGGGTCCAGGCACTGCTCCATGTCGATGATCACGTCATGGACGGCGCTGTCGGGCGAGGCCGTCCACTCGTGTGGCTCTACGGATGTGATTATCGCAGTCCCGATAGACGGGATCACCAGGTGCTCCAGGCTCGCCGGGTTGAGGGAGCAGTGGAACAACTCCACGTCCATGCCGCATTCCACAGCGCGGGCTGCCACACGGGAGATCAGGGTGGACTTGCCCGAACCCGGTCCTCCTCGCACAATGTACTTGCGGTCACAGCCGGATACCACGGTATCGAGGTAGTTGACGAAGCCGTCGGGAGTGATCGCCGACGCGAACAGATGGCGCTCGGCCCCGGGGCAGTCGGCGACCGGCGCATCTCCTGCTATCTGGTCCACGACCGACCGGGCGATCTTGTTGGCGACTCCGGTCATGAGGGCCTCAGCATTGGCCTCGCTCCAGTCGTCAAGCACATCGCCTGCAGTGCGCAAAAACCGGTATGCCCTTTGGAAAAGCCGGGATATGTTCTTGGTACATGCGACTATGTCATTGCGAGAAGCGCGGATTGCGGATTCGTTCCAGTAGTCCCCGAGATACAGGATCTCGTCTACAGCGCCTGGGAAACGGGGATCGACTATGTGAGGTGCCGTGCCGTCGATCAGGGCCACGCCGATTTGGGGAAAGACTACCCCGTCGAGCGAGCCCGGGTCGGACGAGCAATGGAAGAAATCCACACTCTGCCCGAGGTTCGTAATGTGCTCGGCGATGTGTTTCATGAACGTCGACTTGCCTACGCCCGGGCCGCCTTTGATCACGATTACCCGCGCGGCGTCCTGGCCGATGATATGGTTGTAGAACGAGCGAAACCCTTCGGCGGTGTTTCCGCCGGCGAACATACGCCTTGCGAGAGCTCGGGCGATCTTGGCCATGCTGTCGCCTCCATATCAGTCATGTTCTTTCGGCATCCCACCTAAACTATGCGGCAAACACTTCAAGCGGCACGACGCGCGTGAAGGAATCTGCGCCGCGTATGCGAATTACCGACGGAGAGAGCGAGGAGGCGATATCCATGGGCGACCGTAGGCAGAAGGACTTCGTTGGACCGATCATCCTCATTGTCCTCGGCGTATTGCTACTCCTGAACACCACCGGAGTGGTGCCGTGGGAGGCATGGGAGTCTCTCTGGCGATTCTGGCCTGCACTGCTCATTCTGTGGGGCATCAGCATTATCTTTGGGCGCGGAAGTCCGGCCGGTCGTATTCTAGTGCTGGCCTTGCTGGCGCTGTTCATAGTGTTCGCCGTATCGAACATTGCATCCGAGTCATGGTGGGGTTGGGGCCGGCGCGTGCCCGACGGCGGGGCGACCCGGGGCGCTTTGCCTTACTCCAAGACCCTGACGGTGAGCTCTGACCAGTTCTCCCCGAGCCGAATTCGCCTTAGCGCCGACATAGGCGCCGGAAAGGTATTCATCGGCACACAGAGCGGCGGCGACATACTCAAAGCGGTCGCGTCGTATTCACGTGCATCCCGTGCGCCCAGGCTCGATACATCGATGGCGGGCTCG
>DAOTAC010000320.1:0-2580 GCA_035382325.1 Bacillota bacterium
GCTTCGCTGCGTGGAATGGCTGTCTCGGGATGATCTCACCACAAGGTGCGGCCACGCGGGCCCTGCCGTTCATACTCCCGGGGCGCAGTGCCGGGGAAGTCACGTATTCGAGTATGCGGTCGTTCCGCATTCAGGTACGTGGGTTGCCGGCGGCACGGCGCAGATCGCCCGCGAGTATCTGTCGCCTCCGGTATGCTTCATGGCATCTGTTCATCCCGGCGGCATCTCGGAGGATGTATCTCTCCTAGAATTTGCGAGTGGCCCCGCGCTGATAACCGCCGTGAAGAAGGCTGAGGCCGACGACGCCTTGGTGGTTAGGCTCCACAACCCGACCTCAGATGAGGCGGACGCGACACTCTTGTCAGGAGTGCCTGTGGCAAGTGCGGCAATGGCGAGACTGGATGAGACGCCGGGCGAGGCCCTTCAGGTCGAACGCGGGTTCTTTCCCGCCGCCAATCCCGACGCAGCGGGGGAGCCGGACCGGTGCAGAATCCGGGTCCGGTTGAGGCCGAAGCAGATAGCCACTGTCCTTCTCTACCCGGCCAAGGATACGCTCGGATAGCAGATGTCAGATGCCGAAGAAACGGCGTATGACGGTTGCAACGCCACACTCCTCATTGGACGGAGCTACGAACGCAGCCTGCTCCTTGGCGTACGGATGCGCGTTCTCGACTGCGACGCCCATCCCGGCTACCTGAATCATCTCGACATCGTTCATATTGTCGCCTATAGCCACAGTGTCGGTGGGGTCCAGGCCCAGAATTTCGCAGAGGACAGAGAGGGCAGCGCCCTTGGACACACCCGGGGGCAGTAGTTCAAGATAGCAAGCATCGGATTCTACTAGCGCCCCTTCGGGGAACACCGCGTGTATTCGGCGACGCAGTATCCCAAGGGACTCGGACTCGCCGATGATCAGGAACTTAGTAGGTGGCACGTGAGTGGGCCCGCTCTTGAGAAAGGTCACTAGGTCGCCTATTTCGGTACAGTCTACACGGTCTTTCTTTGCATAATCCCTTACCACCGAGTCGATTCTAGCAACGTACACTTTGCCGTCTATATACACGTGTGTTCTGACATCAAACTCGGATGCGACCTCCAAAGCTGCGATGGCTTGATCCATGGGCAGGTTTCGCTCAAAGAGTACCTCGCCCCGCTCGAGGTCGACGATCTTCGCGCCATTGTACAGTATCGCGGGAGCATTTATCTTGAGGTCGCGGGCATAGGGAATCGTCGACTCTTCGATCCTACCAGTTGCGAATGTAAAGAGAGCGCCTGCGGCCAGGAGTCGCTGCACAGCCCGGTGGTTTTCTTCGGGGACCTCTTGCTTCGAGTCTACCAAAGTGCCGTCGATATCCGTTACGAGCAGCTTGTAGTTGGACATAATCACACCGCCTCACGTCCTGATTCGGCATCTTCGGGAATTACCCTGCATAAGGGACCCCTGTTCGGCTCTCAGACGGCGCGCACCGATGAAACTGCGACGTTAGCACTCAGCAGTACTGTAGCACGGGGACCTGCCTGCGCTCGGAGACGCCAGTTGCTAATGAAAGCGACGCTGCGCAGGCCTTTGGGCAAAACCGCGTTTAGCAGGGAGTTAGCGAACCGGTAACAATACTGTACGGTTTGTACGCCAACCTGCTCAGGATGTGCCCGGTTTTGACCGTGAGCAGGCAAAACACGGGAGTTTTTGGCGTTTCATGGAGAATTTGCGGCCGCCTAATTCCTTCTCGGGCATGCTCGATGGAAAGAGGCGCATGGCCAGATTATGCCAGACTCCTCTGCCTGCGGATTCAACGACGGCGTAATGACAGAAAAAGGAGGTGTAATTGCAGACCCGAATTCAGACAATTGTCGCCTGCCAAACCAGGCAGGATCTGAACAGGGTGCTCGAAAAACCTATTCAGAAACGGGCAGGATGCCCCAGAACCCAATCGGGGCCCACCACAGGAGAACGCTGCGCCCAGGAATATCCATAGGCACACTGCGTTCATAGGGCCGGCGATAGCGGGAATCTCGGCCGTGCATCAGTACACGTGCACTTTGTCGTGCCTAACCCATGCCCTGATATCGGCTCCGGTGGGCCATTCGCGCTCTGAATCCACAAGGAGCAGGTGGCCCTCGGGTGTCTGAATCTTGTACCTGCGTCGCGAACCCAGGTACATCTGGTCGGTTATTTGGCCCTCGATCGCATAGTAAGGTTCGTCATCCTGCGGGCGTTCCACGACCAGTTCCACTTCATCAGCAGAGAGGGCCTCCTCCTGGTCGTGGGTTATGTATATGGTGGTTATGTTGAGCCGCCTCTGCAGTTTCTTTATCTCGAACGTAGTCTATAGCGGATTTTGGCATCCAGGTTGGATAGGGGTTCATCGAGGAGGAGGATCTCGGGATCGACTACGAGCGCCCGCGCCAGGGCCACTCTCTGCTGTTGGCCACCGGATAGCTGACGCGGGTAGCGCTTTTCCAAGCCCGGAAGGTCAACGAGGTTGAGGGCCCACTCCACCTTATTGCGTACTGCTTCCGGCTGCATCGTCCTGAGCCTAGGTCCAAAGGAGATGTTCTCCATGACCGTCATGTGAGGCC
>DAOTAC010000321.1:0-2570 GCA_035382325.1 Bacillota bacterium
CGGCTGGATCCACCGGTGTTGTGCCTGACTGTGTCCGGGGGCCATACTGAGCTCGTGGCGATGGACGGGCACGGACACTACGAGGTGCTTGGACGTACCCGCGCCGATGCGGCCGGAGAGGCTTTCGACAAGGTTGCCAGGGTAATGGGGCTTCCTTATCCGGGCGGCCCTGAGCTGGAGAAGCTGGCACGGTCGGGCGACCCAGACGCAGTGGAGTTTCCCCGGGCCCATGTGGAGGGCAGGCCCTTTGATTTCAGCTTCAGCGGGCTCAAGACAGCCGTCATCAACTACTTACATACGGAGGAGCAGAGAGGCGTCCGAATCGACTATCCGGACGTGGCTGCCGGATTCCAGAAAGCGGTCGTGTATGAGCTCGTGTCGAGGATCGAACCGGCGGTGCGCGCGACCGGCATTCGCAGGCTCGCGGTATCGGGCGGAGTGGCGGCCAACGGGGCGCTCAGGGCAGCCATGGACAAGCTTGCGGCCGATTTGGAAATCGAGGTGTTTTGCCCTCCGCTGCCGCTGTGCACTGACAATGCCGCCATGATAGCTTCGGCTGGTTACTACGGCCTGGTCCGCGGGCAGCTCTCGGGGCTCGACGCTAACGCAGCGCCGGGGGCGAGGCTCGAAGATGCTCAAGCGGAAGGATACGGCAGTTTACCGTAGAATTACACTGAATGTGGACGCACAAGGCGTCTGAGGAGTATGCATTATGTCGCACATTTCCGATGGATCGGACAATGCTCGAAAGCCGCGTCGCTGGCGCGGGTTCGTAGTTGCAGTAGTGATCCTCGCTGTCATCGCCGGAGCGCTGCTTAGCGCGGCGCTGTGGTATGTTCGCTTTCCTTGCGAGGGTTCGTACTTCAGCATATTGCTGGTGGGCGAAGATCGCGACTACGCAAGAAACGGGGAAGCCATCGCCCGAGCGGGCAGGATGGATGCCATAATGCTACTCATTGTTCCGCGGCGTGGGAAGGCGCTTCTCGTCTCGATTCCCCGTGACAGCCTGGTTAGCTTCCCCGGAGGTGGTCGACGCAGGATAAACTCCGCCGCGGCCACAGGCGGGATGGATCTTGCACGCCAGGTCGTGTCTGAGCTTGTTGGGTTGGACGTGCATAGGCATGCGTCAGTCAACTTCGCGGGGTTCATCGAGATCATAGACGCAGTGGGAGGGGTCGACATAACCGTTGACCGGCGGATGAAATATACCGATCGCGCCGGAGGATACTCTATCGACCTTGTGCCCGGAACGTACCATATGGACGGCGAGATGGCTCTCAGCTTCGTTAGGTACCGACACGATGCTCTGGGAGACATTTCGCGCACAGCTCGTCAGCAGCAGTTCTTCCGGGCGCTCTTGGATGAGCTGGCGAGTTGGCGGGGAATTCGGTCTATTAAGAAGATCATGACAATCGCCCAGGACAACACCAATACGGACTTGTCTGTGCGCGAGATGGCTGCCGTGGGATGGCGTTTGCGCAGGCTCAATTCGAACGCTCTTGAGTCGACAACGCTTCCCGGCCATTTTAAGGGCGCATACTGGGAGCCGGATTATGAAGCCATACATGCGCTGGTAGAGCCGCTGGGTCGGTGATGTATCCTAGCTCATAGCTCAAGCTAGCTGAAAGGGGAGCCGCAATGCGAGTCGACGTATCCCTAATTCCCGGTGAAGTTGCCGCGAAAGATGTATCAAACGCTGCAGTAGTCGTAATCGACGTCCTGAGGGCCAGCAGTACAGTTGCCACAGTGTTGGCGAATTCGTGCGAGGAAGTCATCCCGGCGGAGAGCATAGAAGAGGCCATAACAATTGCCAGCGGCTATGCCAGGCCCGACTACGTGCTAGGAGGAGAGCGGCGCGGGCTTGCGATCGACGGGTTTGACCTCGGCAATTCGCCTGCCGAGTACTCCGAGGCGAGAGTGGCCGGGAGGAAAGTGATCTTGGCAACTACCAACGGCACTCGCGCTGTGAAGCAGTACGGGGGCGCCCGGGAGATAGTCGTAGCCTGCTTCCTCAACGCTGGGGCTGTGCTTCACATGCTCGCGACTGCGGAAGATCGTGATGTGCTGCTGCTTTGCGCAGGCCAGGACGGACGTTTCAGCATTGAGGACGCCTTTTGTGCAGGGCTATTGGCATCAGAGTTGGCTAAGACGACGGGGACGTCGCTTTCCGACTCGGCTCGCGCTGCCGCGGCGATCTACGAGCATCGCAGAGGTTCCATTGAAGAAGCGCTGATAGAGTCGGAGCATGGTGCGTATCTTGCCGGGATCGGGTTTGCCGATGATGTTAGGTACTGCGCTCGCCAGTCAGTGCTGGATGTGGTCCCGAAGGTCTATGATCGGAGGGTCATAAGAAGGGCTCGTTTGGGGTCAAGGGAATCATGAACCTCGTGCCTTGGGCCGGGGGTTGGAGGAGTGGTTGATTTGCTGACGGACATCGAGAAGAACGGGATCGTCAAATGGGAAGACGTCCAGGCCTCTCGGGGATGCCCCGGCGAGGGCCGGGCGAAGAAGGGTCCAGTGGCGGTCATCGAGTGCCTGCAGGAGATTCCATGTAACCCGTGCGAAACCGG
>DAOTAC010000322.1:0-2558 GCA_035382325.1 Bacillota bacterium
ACTTGCCGTGGTCTATGTGGGCTATGATACAGAAATTCCTGATAGACTGGATATCTATGTCCATGCACACCTCAGCGTCCGTGAGAATCGGGGGTATCCCAAGTCGCATTATACCACACCTCTTGGGCAGGAACGGCTACTTGGCGGCCTCGATCTCAATCCGAACCGAGCGACCGAATACTTCTATCCGAAATCCACGGGCTGTGGGGCCGAGCGTAGATGCGCCCAAAATCGGCCACGTGCCGGCGGTGCCGGCTAGGCGCGAAGTGGATCGACCCGCGAGGCTTGTCCCAAGCGCGGTGATTATGATGAACGCCATGCCAATCAGCAACATCGCTGCAACCCCGAAGGCGTCGGTGCGCCTGCGCCGGCGGGCGCGTCGAGGACCTCGCGGGCGTTCGCGGCGTTCAGAGCGTTCACAGTGTTCAGAGCGTTCGGGGCGTTCAGATGACTCGAGCAAGGGCCCGGGCGACGAGTCGGGCCGCCCTGTTTGCCTCTTCGATGGTATTGCTGGTCCCTCCTATCTCCACTATTATTGCCCTATCGTGCAAGTGCTGGTTGAAACGCGCGTGTTTGTGGATGGCAACTCCCCGGGTGACTCCCGGGTACATCGCCTCAACTTGGGCGGAGAGTCTCAGCGCAAACTCGTAGTTCTTCCTCCAGTTCGGGTGTGCAAGGCCTGAGCTGTCGTCAGTCACTACGAAGAGCACTCTGGCTACTTTCTCTCCGTTCACTGTCGCGGTTTTCAGCTTACTCTTGCTGACAGGCAGCGAATCTCGGTGGATGTCTAGCACGACATCGATGCCTGGATATGATTTGATCAAAGACTTCATGGTATCGTGCGCAGCCGAATAGCTCTTCGTCCAGCTGGGGTAATCGTGGATCTGTGAGGAGTGGACCGTTGGCACTCCAAGTTTCCCCGAAAGCTCCTCTACGAGCGCTGCGCCAACCGTGATGACTCCATCCGGCTTGCCCCAGCAGTAGTCGGCGCCTGATGTCGGCCTGTATGCCTCGGAGCTGTGCGTGTGGATGACTGCCACCTTCGGAGCTGATCCCCTGAGAACCAGCGTGTCTGAAACCGCGCGCGCGGCAAGACGCGTCGGCGTCGTCGAGTTGCTCGACCGGGGTTGCGCTGAGGTCGCGGACGGTGCTGACGGCGCAGGGCTGACAGCCTGAGCAGAGGTGGGAACAGGCAACGGATCGCCTGCCGCCGGGGAGCCCGCAGCTGGGGAGCTTGCCGCCGAGGAACCCGCAGCCGTACTGGCCTCGACTGTGGACACACTGCCCCACACCGCAGTGACGGCCTCAGGCGGGTCCTGCGTCAGCTCCTCGTACTCCGACAACGTGCCCGATATCGTGCCGGAGGACGAATCGGCGGTGGGCGTAGGTGTGCCCCTACGCGAGCTGTCGGAGCGCGACGGCAGATCCGCGTCGCGCTGCGCGCTGAGGATCATGGGGAGCTCGGCACGGAGAAAGGTGCGGGGATCCTCGGGATCGAGCCCGCCCATGGAGAGCAGCACTGCCTTGAGCAGGCGCGAGCCGAAGGAACTGAAGCGGTCGCTCTCGGACGTTGCAGGCAGGGCGCCCGTGTTGCCTGACCTCGCTCTAAACAGACCGAGAAACCGCTCCAGCGACCGGCGCACAGTCTCGCGCAGGGTCCGGTGGACGCGCTCAGCCTGCCCGGCAGCGTCTCCCATTCCGGGTTGGCCGGAAGACGTAGCGGTCACGGCGTCCTGCGAGGCGTTCATCCGGGTACGCACTGCCAGGCCCACTGCTACAAGACACATCGCCAAGTACAAGATAAAGAGATTCCCGAGCGGGCCGGCTCCGCGTGCCGCAGCGCCCCTCTCTCGCCGGCGTTTTGTCTCCCTTGAGGCCCTGCGCCCCGCCTTTCGCGCGGTCCGGAGCAAAGAGACCACCCCTTCTCTTTGCACCTGTATTCCGCGGGCATGCGCGGTATTCGCTGCGGGGCATTTCCCATTGGAACAGGCTCGCTACTGCAAATACTGGTATATCTCCTCCTCGTCTATGGCCGGATGCAGCGCATAGTTGATCCCGCCGGCAACCACGTCAGACAGCTCCTTGGCCAGGACATCCACTTCTTTGGGGGTTATGATCAGCGTGCCTAGGTAGGGTTGAAGCATCTGGCTCACCGCAGGAGGCAACCCCGGAGCGCCCATCACTTCCTGAATGCTGCGAGGTCCGCCCTGCTGCTCACGGTCTCCACTCTGCGGAGGTTGCCCCATGATGCTGAGAGCATCCGCGACGATAGTCATGGCGTGCACTACGGTGGGGACGCCCACGGCGATCACGGGAACGCCGAGGGTCTCCCTGGTTATCCCGAACCTCCTGTTTCCTACGCCTGATCCCGGCTGGATCCCGGTGTCGCCCAGCTGAATCGTTGTCCCGAGCCTGGACACGCTGCGCGCCGCAAGAGCGTCAACCACAATCACGAGGTTGGGGCGGACGCGTCCCACAACGCCCAGAATGACCTCGGCGGTCTCTATACCAGTTAGCCCAAGGACTCCCGGGGATATGGCTGCCACCGACTTCAGCCC
>DAOTAC010000323.1:0-2558 GCA_035382325.1 Bacillota bacterium
GTGTTCTCGGTGGATGTGTTGTCGGAGCCAGAACCGGTATCGGGGCCGGACGAGCTCGATCCCAAGAGGTACGGGGTTATAGTCGGGCGCGGCGCCCGGGTGGGCCTGCTTCTGCCCGATCTTGACGGGATTGACACCACGGAGGAGCAGATCCGGATCGCACGGCGCAAAGCGGGGATCGGCGAGCGCGAACCCGTGGAACTCGCGAGGTTTGAGGTGACCAGGTACGAGTAAAGAGGTTGTCAGGGAGGCTATGTATGCCAGGGCAGAAGAGGGGCGGGGCATATGTGAGCTGTGCCCCAGAGGGTGCAAGCTTCGCGAGGGGGCGGTGGGGGCATGCCGCAGCCGGGCCATGTCGGGCGGCAGGATTGTTCCGCGCACATATGGAGCGGTAACCTCCATGTCCATCGACCCTATCGAGAAGAAGCCCCTGTACCACTTTATGCCTGGGGCGGGCATACTCTCGGTCGGAACTTACGGGTGCAACCTGTCGTGCAAGTTCTGCCAGAACTGGGAGATATCGCAGCGTGAAGCTGACCATCGTCAGTTGACCCCGGAGGAACTGGCACGCCTCGCTGATAGCGTCAGGGGTCAGTCAGTGGGCGTGGCCTACACATACTCGGAGCCGCTCGTATGGTACGAGTTCGTGTACGACTCCGCTCGGCTGGTTCGCGAGCGAGGGCTGGTCAATGTGCTGGTCACCAATGGCTACATCAACCCAGAGCCCTTTCGGGAGCTGTTGCCTTACGTTGACGCCGTGAATATAGACCTCAAGGCGTTCAGCCCCGAGTTCTATGAGTCGGTGTGCGGCGGTGACCTGGAACCGGTGCTTCGCTCCATTAGGCAGGCGTATGAGTCAGGATGCCATGTCGAGCTGACTACCCTGGTCGTGCCGGGCTTGAACGATTCGAGTGAGGAGATGGATAGCCTGGCGAGGTGGATAGCCGAGCTGTCGCCCGACGTACCGCTACACGTATCGCGGTATTTCCCCAGTTACCGCATGACAGCGCCGCCTACGCCGATATCGACTTTGCAGGTGTGCGTGGATGCTGCACGCGCCAGGCTCCACTATGTTTATGTTGGTAACGCAACTGTACCGGGAGGTTCCGATACAGTATGCCCGTCATGTGGCAAGACGGTCATAAGGAGGCACGGCTATGACCGCGTGGAGGTGCTGCTTTCCGGGGCTACATGCCCTACGTGCGGCGCCGGCATTCCGGTGAGGCTCCACGGGCGCGAGCCGGCCTAACACAAAAACTGAAGGCGGTGTTTGGATGACCAAAGCGCTGGAACTCATCTACGACGATCTGGGGCGCAGCTTCTCAGGGAAGAGTTTCCTCTCGATTCACGACTTCACTACAGAACAGGTCATGCGTGTTATGGATCTTGCAGCAGTGCTCAAGGCTGAGCAGAAGGCCGGAGTGCCTCACCCGATTCTGAAGGGCAAGACTCTGGGCATGATCTTCCTGAAGCCGTCCACAAGGACGAGGATATCGTTTGAAGTCGCAATCTGGCAGCTGGGTGGGTACGGCCTGTTCTTGAACGCCAATGATCTACAGCTGAAGAGGGGCGAGACTGTCGCCGACACTGCGCGCGTTCTCTCACGCTACCTCGATGGCATAATGATCAGAACCTTCGCCCACTCCGATGTGATCGAGCTAGCCCGCGAGGGCTCGATACCGATCATCAACGGCCTCACCGACCTGCTTCACCCATGTCAGGTCATGGCCGACCTCTTGACGGGGATCGAGAAGTTCGGCGACCTTGCGGGCCGGAAGCTTGCCTATATCGGCGATGGAAACAACATGGTTCACTCCCTGATGTATGGCGGAGCCAAAGTCGGCATGCACGTTGCGTGCGCCTGCCCGGCGGGCTACGAGCCGGATCCGAAGGTAGTAGCCTCGGCAAGAGCCGACGGAGCCGCAACCGGCGCCAAGATGGAGGTCGTTCGCGACCCTAAGGAGGCCGTGCGAGGGGCCGACATCCTCTACACAGACGTGTGGGCCAGCATGGGCCAGGAAGCCGAGCGTGAGAAGCGCGTCCGCGACTTTCAGGGCTACCAGATCAATGCGGAGCTAGTGAACATGGCCAACCCTGACTGCATTGTGATGCATTGTCTGCCGGCGCACCGCGGCGAAGAGATCACCGACGATGCGGCCGACGGCCCTCACTCGGTGTTGTGGGACGAGGCCGAAAACAGGCTGCACGTGCAGAAGGCGATACTGGCGCTGACCATGAGCTAACCATGAGCTAACCATGAGCCAAAGGAGAGTCCCGTTTTTCGCGGGACCTATCTGGGCCGACCCGGGTTGCACCTAGAAGCTGTCCCGTAGGGCATAGCGCCGCCGCCGGCGGGGAGTCCCTGATGCGACTCCCGGGCGGCGGCGTGTCAATCATCAAATGCGACTCTGGAATAGGCGTTTGGAGCGACTAGGCAACCAATGCAGGAGTGAGCAGTATTCCTGGGCGTTACGTTCTCCTGTGTGGGCCCTAACCGGGTTCTGGGGCATCCTATTCGCCCTAGAGTGGGATTACCTGGTCCCCGATACAGGCGCATT
>DAOTAC010000324.1:0-2537 GCA_035382325.1 Bacillota bacterium
AGCCAGATCGGGTGATACTTCCTGAGCATGGTACAGAGCTCCCCAGTGATGCGCTGCGGCATGACCACTGGCGTTCTCGTTCCGATTCTGATGATCTCAACATGAGGTATGGCGCGGAGTTCGCGGATAATGAACTCCAAGGCATCGTCCGTCAAGGTCAATGGGTCTCCGCCCGATATGAGAACATCCCGCACTTCGGGCGTGTTCTGTACGTAGCGGACGCCTTCCATAATCTCGTCCCGCGATATCGCTCTGTCGGTATGACCCGCAAACCTCCGCCTGGTGCAATGACGGCAGTACATCGAGCAGACCGAGGTCACCAGAAACAGAACGCGGTCAGGATATCTGTGTGTCACGTGAGGTACCGGAGAATCCACATCCTCGTGAAGCGGATCGTCCATGTCGGCATGGGTCAGGTGAAGTTCTTGAACCACCGGAACGGCCTGTCTTCTCACGGGGCAGTTGGGATCGTCAGGATCGATGAGGCTTGCATAGTAAGGCGTTATCGCCATACGCAGCCTCGCAAGACACCTGGCGACTCCTTCTTCCTCTTCGGACGTGAGCGCAATAGCGCCTCGCAGCTGCTCAAGGTCGGTGATTCTGTTCTTAAGCTGCCATCGCCAGTCCTGCCACTCCTCGCTTGTGACATTCTCCCACATGCTCAAGACCTCCGCATCTATCTGGCATAAAGCTCCTCGAAGAGCTTACGCAGCTTTGCGCTTTCGCGCAGAACCTCCAGCGCAATCTGCGCGTGCCCGCGCGTGTATCCGTTTCCAATGAGCATCGTCACATCATGGCCAACTCCCTCGGCACCCAGGGCGGCCGCGGTAAAGCTCGTCGCCATGCTGAAGAAGTAGACCAGCCCGCCTTCTTTGGTGGATAGTATGGATGACATCTCGGTTCCCGGAATGTTCACACAGTTAATCGTAACGTCTGCCAGTTGCCCACTGGTAGCTTTCTCGATCATGCGCAAGATCTCCAGCGGACGCGTGGCGTCTCCGGCGAGCACCACGTCTGCGTATTCCAACGATTCGGCCCTGGCGCGACTGGCAGCTGAGTGAGCCAAGGCTATCACCTTCCCGGTGACCCCGGCGCGCTTTCGCGCCTCATACAAGCAGAGCAGCCCGGATTTGCCGCCAGCGCCGATAACGAGCACCGTGTCGCCTGGCTTGACTAACTTGGCGGTCTGAGCGGGAGCGCCCGCCACGTCCAGCACAGCCAGTGACAGGCTGTCGGGCATGTCGCTGGGCAGCTTGGCGTATATCCCGCTCTCAAACAGGATAGCGCGACCCTCGATATCCACTTGATCGGTGTCCTGATGAACCTTGAGGATCTTCTCGATCACAAGAGGCGTGAGCGACAGCGACACTAAGGTGGCGATCCTATCGCCGGGCGCGAGATCGATCTTGCCCGCTAGCTCGCGGCCGACCTGCTCAACCGTGCCGATAAGCATGCCGCCGGACCCGGTAACCGGGTTATGGTGCTTGCCGCGCTTAGCGACGATGCCCAGCATGATCTCGCCGATCCGGGCGTCGTCATACTCGGCCTCCTTCTTGATCTGGGTGAAACTTGCGGCGTCGATGTTCAGGGTCTGCACACGGATCAGGATTTCATTGTCGCGGATCTCCATCGTGTTATCGATCTTCCACGCGGCCTGCGGCATGACGCCGGCGGGTTCGATTACTCGGTGGGTTCCGTACTTACACCCCATGGGCATTTCACGAACCTCCCATCATGGCTTTCAGACTACAGGTGATGCAAGACTCGCGCCAACGGGAATCCCTGCCCTGAGTGGGCTCTAGAGCATCTGGGGCGTGCCGCAAATTGGGCAACTGCCCATCCACGGGCACCTTCGAGGCTTCATGGGGTGGAAGGCGTGATGAGGTAGCGCTTCAGCTTATGTTGGAGTGTTTGGCGTGGGATGCCCAGCTGACGCGCAGCGGCGGAGACATTGCCTCCACATGAATCCAGCGCGTAACGGAGCATGTTCTCTTCCATCTGCTGCAATGTGGGAATGAGCCCGATTTCGGCACGGGCAGGGCCGGCGCCCTGCGCAGCCGGATGGCTCCAGGCCTGTCCACCTGAGTGCCCGATATGAGGCGGCAAGTGCTCAATGCCGATGAGCGGCCCTTGCGACATCTGGACTGCGGCCTCCACAGCATGCTGCAATTCGCGGACATTGCCCGGCCAGGCGTGCTCCATGAAGACTCCCATGACCTCTCTAGAGACGCCTCGAACGCCCACACCGAACTGCGCGCTGTACTTTCTCACAAAATGATGAGTAAGTGCCGGGATGTCCTCGGTGCGCTCCCGAAGCGGGGGTATTTCTATGATGATCACCCCGAGCCTATGGAAAAGGTCACGGCGGAGCAAGCCTCGCTCTACAGCCCGAGATGGGCTACAGGATATGGCTGAAATCACTCTTACGTCGATGTGCCGTTCGGCGGATTCGCCTATCCGCCTAAGAGTGCCTTCCTGCAGCACCCTAAGCAGCTTGGCCTGGAGCGGCAGCGGCATGGCATCTACTTCGTCAAGAA
>DAOTAC010000325.1:0-2536 GCA_035382325.1 Bacillota bacterium
AATCGAAGCGGTTGGTAGTGCCTGCGACAGGGCATAACGTGCCTGCGGAGGCGATACATCCCCTGCTGTTTGACTTCCAGCGGGACATCGTTAGGTGGGCTTTACGCAAGGGCCGAGCGGCGATATTTGCGGAGTGCGGCATGGGCAAAACTCTGATGCAGATCGAGTGGGCACGACATGTCGCGGAGCACACCGGAGGCAGGGTACTGATCCTCGCGCCGCTCGCTGTGGCTCACCAGACCGTGGGTGAAGGCGCTAAAATCGGCGTCCAGGTGGCATATATGCGCGGCCAAGATCAGATCGAAAACGAGCGACTGGTGATTACCAACTACGAAATGGCCGCGCGCTTTGATCCCAGCGAGTTCGCCGGAGTGGTTCTTGACGAGAGCTCGATTCTGAAGGCGTTCACGGGCAAGACGAAGCGCATGCTCATAAACATGTTCGGGCAGACGCCGTATCGCTTGTGCTGCACGGCGACTCCTGCGCCCAATGACCACTTGGAGCTCGGCAATCATTCTCAGTTCCTCGGAGTGATGGATTCGAACGCGATGATCTCCCGATGGTTCATCAACGATACCATGGCGGCCGGTAGCTACCGGCTGAAACGCCACGCGGAACGCGACTTCTGGCGCTGGGTGACGAGCTGGGCGGTATGCATCTCCAAACCCTCGGACCTGGGGGATGCGTATTCCGATCATGGGTTCATGCTTCCCGAACTACGGATACACGAGCGCGTCGTGCGCGTAGACCATACCCGTGCCTTCGAACAGGGGCAGCTGATACTCGCGGAAGCTCCGTCGGCCACGTCCATGTGGCGAGAGAAGCGAGCCACGATGGCCGACAGGTGCCGGACTGCGTGCGACATCGTGGGCGACTCCGACGAGCCATGGATTATCTGGTGCGACACGAACGCGGAGGCTGACGAGCTCAAGAGATTATTCCCAAAGGCAACGGAGGTTCGGGGTTCGGATTCGATACGCGAAAAGGAACGCAAACTCATTGAGTTCTCCGAAGGGCGTGCCCGACAGATAATCACCAAACCGGATATCGCCGGCTTCGGACTCAACTGGCAGCACTGCTCTCGGCAGGCGTTCGTGGGTGTGACCTATTCGTTCGAAAAGACGTATCAGGCACTCCGCAGGTCATGGAGATTCGGACAGACCCGGCCAGTGGACGCATATCTGATATACGCCGAAACCGAGGGCAATGTACGGCAGACGCTTGCAGAGAAACGGGAGGCGCATAGACAAATGCAGAGTGCGATGAACGAGGCGATGAGGGAGAACGGACTGGAGGGAATAACCAATGAGAGGGGTCATCGTCTGAACGTTCGACGGGACGAGGCCGTGGGCGAAGGCTGGCGGCTGCTGCTGGGCGACTGCATAGAGCGGGTCAAGGAGTTGGAGACGGCGAGCGTAGATTTCACAATCTTCAGCCCGCCGTTCTCCACGCTCTACATATACTCCGACCTGCCCGAGGATATGGGCAACTGCGAGGACGACGAGGAGTTCTTTCGGCATTTCGGCTACCTGATCCCAGAGCTTCTGAGGGTATCGAAGGCCGGCAGGCTCTGCGCTGTTCATTGCAAAGACCTGCCGCTATACAGGAACCGGGACGGGGTCGCGGGTTTGCGAGACTTCCCGGGGGAGATCATCCGCGCATTTGAGTCCGCGGGGTGGACCTATCATTCCAGAGTCACCATCTGGAAGGACCCGGTGATCGAGATGCAAAGGACCAAGAATCACGGCCTGCTGTGGAAGAATTTCACTTCACGCGGGGAAGTGTGCCGGCAGGGCATGCCCGACTACTTGGTGGTGTTTCGCAAGTGGGCTGACGAGATGCCCGACAAACAGGTTCGGCACGAGCCAAGTAGCTATATCGGGATAGAGCCGCCGACAAGCTGGGACGGTCAGCGCGACTTCTCGATTCAGGTATGGCAGAAATACGCGAGCCCCGTATGGTTCGATATCAATCAAATGCGGGTGCTTAATGTGGAACAGGCGCGGGACAGCCAAGACGAAAAACATATTTGCCCATTGCAGCTCGACGTAATAGGCCGGTGTATCGAAATCTGGACGAACCCGGGAGATTTGGTGTTCAGCCCGTTCGCGGGGATCGGGTCGGAAGGCTATGAGGCGGTGAGGATGAAGCGCCGGTTTCTCGGGATCGAGCTGAAGGAGAGTTACTGGCAGGCAGCAATCGGCCATCTGGAGAGAGCGGCGCTGGAGGCTAACGAACGGACGTTGTTCGAATTCGCAGAAAGACTCGCAAAAGGGGAGGTATTCGGCGATGACATACGACGAGATCATGGCCCTATCGGGGCGTGAGCTGGACGCGGCGGTTGCCGAGCGGGTCATGGGGCACAAGGCGTTAGCGCACGCACAGACACCCTTCTACTCGCGCGATATCGCCGACGCCTGGCTGGTGCACGAGCGCATGATCGCGGACTGGGACACGCTCTGGGACTATGCGCGCGAGATGAACGCGCTGATCGGCAGCCGAGGCATACGCAAGATCGATGTCACGATGGGGCTAT
>DAOTAC010000326.1:0-2533 GCA_035382325.1 Bacillota bacterium
GTCAACAAGGCATCGGCGATACTAGGCGCTCTGCGTACTGGGGTGGTCGACGTGCTTGTCACCGACGATGTGGCCGCCCGCAAGGTGCTCGAGATGGAACGGTAAGCCAGGGGCTTGATCAATCTACTAAGGAGGCAGGACAAATGCCACTTGGACAGGGGGCATTGGGGCTCGGTGTGTCGTACGCGCTCGCTCTAGGTTATCTGGTTCTCATGTGGTTTCTCGGAAGCATCCTTTCAAGGCAGTACCCTGTCGAACACCGCGTGGCGTGGGACACGCGCACGATAGCCAGGGTCACGATTCTGGCAGCTGTGGCGGGCGCGGGGGCCATGATCAAGATACCGGGGCCCGCTACTACCATTGCGCTTGACGCTGCCGCAGGGTACTTCGCTGCTTCATTCTTCGGTTGGCCCGTCGGGGCTACAGTAGCCGCAATCGGCTGTTTTCTGGCCAACGCCCTCGGGGGGTTTGCCAGCTGGTTGCCGATGGTGCCGATCTACCTTGCGGGGATGGCCCTCACAGTCACTATAGCCGTGTTTGTGGCCAAGAAAGTCAACATTGTCGTCGCCATCATCGTGGGCACTATCGTCAATACCATCACATGTCTGGGCCCATGGGCGCTGATGATCGGCACTCCGCTGATGATAGCGCTCCTGCCGTCGCAGATAATAGGGTCTGCCGTCAACGCGCTGGTGGGGCTGTCGGTGGCGGAAGCGCTCAAAGCTGCGCAGAACAGGAAAAGACCGGAATCCATTGACTGACGCAAGGGGTGTTCTACTTGGCGTCCGACATCATCTCGCTGAAGGATGTAACCTTCAGCTATAAAGGATCAAAACGCCGCGCGCTCGACGGGATCACACTCAACGTGAAGCAGGGTGAATGCGTGGCCATACTCGGGCCGACTGGCGCCGGGAAAAGCACGCTGGCGTGTGTCATGAACGGAACGGCTCCGCGTTTCATGGATGGCAGCCTTGCTGGGGACGTGACTGTAGACGGAATGGTTCCTGCAAAGGTTGGCACAGCCCAGATGGCGTCCCGGGTTGGTTTGGTATTCGGCGATCCCGACACGCAGCTGTTCGGAATGACTGTTGAGGAAGACGTGGCCTTTGGCCCCGCAAACCTGGGGTTGGGCTATGAAAGCATCATGGAGAGAGTGGGCAAGTCCATAGCTGACATGCGTCTTTCAGGGCTTGAGCGGCGGGCTCCGCACAGGCTCTCGGGCGGGCAGAAACAGGCCACGGCCATAGCCGGCGTCTATGCCATGTTGCCCAAGATAATGGTGCTGGATGAGCCCACGTCAATGCTCGACCCGGAGGGAAAGGCCCGAGTGTTCGGGATCGTGAGGATGCTCAAAGAGCAGCTCGGAGTGACTGTGGTCCTGATCGAGCAGGAAGTTGACGACATACTGAACCTCGCCGACAGGGTGTTCGTGATGCGCCGAGGCGCGTTCGTACTGTCCGGGGCTCCACGCGAAGTCTTTGGAAGAGTAGAGGAACTGAGGCAGGCAGGTGTACGCGTTCCGCAGATCGTGGAGTTCGGCACGCTCATCGGGGCCGCTGAGACTCCGTTTACGATCGAGGAAGCCATCTCGGCTATTACGCCATCTTCTGCCGGCGTGGGCGAAGTAGCAGCTCCCGCATGCGATAGGACGAAGCCGGATTTGGCTGCGGCGCCCGAGGCAGGCCGGGCGGCGCAGGCCGACCCCGTCGTACAGGCCGTCGACGTTGAGTTCACCTATCCTGGCGGCGCGCGGGCGCTGGACGGAGTGAACCTTGCCGTAGGCCGCGGCGACTTCGTGGCCATAGTCGGCCAAAACGGAGCGGGCAAGACCACCTTAACTCGCCACTTCAATGGGTTACTCCGGCCGTCGTCCGGCGATATCAGGGTACTAGGCCGATCAGCGCAGGGCGTGCCCACTATAGAGTTGTGTCGGCATGTGGGGTATGTCTTCCAGAACCCTGATGAGCAGCTCTTCTGCACCAGCGTGCAGGAGGAGCTGAAGTTCGGGCCCACAAACATCGGGGCGGACCCGCATGTGACGTCACAGCGCGTCGAGGAGATACTGGGCGACATCGGTTTGACCAAGTATCGCGAAGTATGGCCGAAGTACCTTACCAAGGGAGAGCGGCAACGGCTTGCGCTGGCGTCAGTTGTGGCCATGGATCCGGACGTGCTCATAGTAGACGAACCCACCACCGGGCTCGATTGGGTGGAATCGCTTCAGATCCTCGATTATCTGGAACGACTGCGCGATGAGCACAAAAAGACGATCATCATAGTCACCCACGACATGAACATCGTGAGCCTGTACGCTCGGCGAGTGGTGGTCATGGCCAGGGGTCGGGTAGTGGGGGACGGAACCCCGCGCGAGATATTCTCGCAACCCGATCTGATGGAGCTTGCATGCCTCAGACGGCCTCCCATCGCCGATCTGTCGCAGGCGCTGTGGGGCGAGGTACTCTTGACCCCGGCTGAGGCCGCGGCTAGGCTTCTCGCCGTCAAATCTCAAGCCACGGGGGTGTGTTCGTAGTGA
>DAOTAC010000327.1:0-2501 GCA_035382325.1 Bacillota bacterium
ATCCTAGAAGAAGGACTGCGTATTGTAAACACGGTTTAGCATTAGTTTGTACGGCGGGAGCTGCCGGAAGTTACGCCTGTGGAAACCGTGCAAGACCAGCAATGGCAACGGTCGATGAAGCAGGAATCCCGCGACTTCAGTCGTGGGAGGCTCAACATCTCAAGCACATACTGGCAAACCTTACCGCTTACCGCGACGCGCTAGTCGCGAACAACCCCGATCCCGGGAAATCGGGCGGGTGGGGCGACTACTAGTTCGCGCTCATGGAGCCTGCCAGCGCAGGCCCTCATCCAGCATGACAAGGTAGTTTCGCACCGGAGCGTAGTTGGGCACTGAGTTTCCTGAGCCCAGTGCCCATCGTTTTTGGGCGCAATGATCTGTGATGTGGCGGACGTACTTCCGAAGGTCGTCTTCCTCCATCCTGCACAGGCAATCGACGTCCACGCCGCCCAGCGCGGCGACTCGGTGGCCGAACGTGTCGACGAAGTCAGCCACGGGGATTATCTCGTCCTGGAATGAGTTGTAGGCATCGATCCTGACATCGTCGATGATGTCATCCATGACACCGGCGAGATTACCGCAGGAGTGGAACCAGTACACCTGGCCTTGCTCGTGGGCGAGAGCCGCGTATCGTTTGTGCCATGGAAGAACCAGCTGGCGCAGGTGCGTAGGCGACAGGAAGGTGGAGGTCTTAAAGCCCAGGTCATCGCCTTGGAATATGCCCGCCACGTTGCTGAGGGTGGTTACGTTACGGTAGAAATCCAGGATGCACTGGCCCACACGATTGAAAACTGCCTCAACCAGCGCCGGATCTTCGTACAGCATCATGCTCATGCCCTCAAAGCCCAGCAGGTACTCGCTGGAGATCTCGAACACACCGCTTGATGGGCAGACAAGCATCTTCATTCCATCTGGGAGGTGTTGGGAGACATACTCGTACGCCGTGAAGTCCATCTTCTCCATGACGTGCCACGGGTAGGCATCGTAGTCCGCCCACGACTTAATGACCCCAATCCCTTCCTCGACCCAACCGCGTTCGCCTCGCGACAGAGCGGCGGTATCGCCGGTCACGCGGTGCCTAACCTCCGGGATGGACAGCCCGCCCGACACTCTGATGTAGTCGTATCCCATGTAGAGCCAGAACTTGATTTGCTGGTCCCAGTAGCCTTCGAAGTCGTGTTCGGGGGAGGGGATAGGCCGCTCGCCAAGGAAATCGGAAAGCACCTTACTGACTATTTCGCCATCAACGAAGAGCTCTGCGAAGTGCACGCGACGGGCCCGCTTTTCGCCCCGGAGCACCTGTAGCAACTCATCAAAGTCGGGTTTGGGTTTGGCCAGCGGAACTCTCAGAGTATGCGACATCCGATTGCCCACCTTTCCCGGATCGCAAGAGCGTAGTAGTTATACCACTGACGCCTACATGCTACATGACGTGTGTCCAGCCGTCAAGCAGCTCGGTTGCGGGGCCCCGGTGTCGGGATCACGCGAACCCGAGTAGCCTGGCCACTGCCCGAGTGGCGCAGCAAACCGCGATCGCCAGAGCCGTAGGCATGAGCGCGGCCAACGCTGTCCAGCGAGGGCTCTTGGTCTCGGCGCCTATGGTGAGCAGTGTGGTGCTGCACGGAAAGTGTAGCACTGAGAAGATCATGGTATTCACGGCGGTCAGCCATGTCCAGCCGTTGGCTGCCAGGATCCGGCCTAGGGGCGCCAGACCGGTTGTTTCGGTCAGCGCTGTGGAGGACGAGTACGCTATAACCAGAATAGGCAGGACGATCTCGTTCGCCGGCAAACCCAGAATGAACGAGGTCAGGATGAACCCGTCCAGCCCCATATAGGCGGCGGCAGGATGAAGAACGCGGGCTGCGGATGTCAGGATGCTCTCGCCGGCAGGAGTCGTCATGTTGGCTATAGCCCACACGATAGCTCCCGCCGGCGCAGCTACGATTACTGCCCTTCGGAGCACCAGGAGCGTGCGGTCGTACAGTGAGCGCCACAGCACTCGGGCCACTTGGGGCATTCGGTACGGCGGTAACTCCAGGATGAAGGAAGACGGCACGCCCCGAAGTACGGTTCGGGAGAGCACCCACGACATGCCCAACGAGGCCGCCATTCCCAGAAGCACCATGGCGGCCACAAGAAGCGACGCCTTAATCGATCCTGCCGCGATCAAAGAGGCCAACGCGATCAGGGTCGGGAATCTTCCGTTGCACGGCGCGAAGTTGTTGGTCAAGATCGCCACTAGGCGTTCGCGTGGCGAGTCGATTATTCTGCAGGCCATGACGCCGGCTGCATTGCACCCAAATCCCATGGCCATGGATCGGCAGTTTTCGGTATGCCTCTCGCTCCTAGATGAGACACTCCTTGATGCTATCCTGCACCGAGAAGCGGACATGGATTCTGATGGTCTGGCGCTTGACGCGGCCCTGCGCTGTTCTTACGTAGCTGCCTTGCCCGATCTCGATGCGGTCTATCAACCGGAAGAGCAAATCCTGCGATAGCCC
>DAOTAC010000328.1:0-2414 GCA_035382325.1 Bacillota bacterium
CCTTGACTGCCGACGCGACTGCATCTACTCCGTTTTTCAGAGCGGTGCGCGCATCCTCTTTGTATGCCAACTGCTTTGCAGCCATGAGCGTAATACCTCCCCCATATGTGGATTCTTCGATTTGAGCAAAATGCTACGACGGTCTACTTGACCGCGAGAATATCGGACTCGCGGAGGATGAGATACTCTTCTCCATCCACTTTGACTTCAGTTCCGCCGTACTTGGCAAAGACGACTTTGTCCCCGGCCTTGACATCCATGGGGATCCGCTGCTTGCCGTCTTCGTCCCACTTGCCGGGACCTACTGCGATCACTTCGCCCCACTGGGGACGCTCTTTGGCGGTGTCAGGAAGGACTATGCCTCCAGCTGTCCTCTCCTCCTCGACGTTAGGCTTGACAAGAACCCTGTCGCCACAAGGCCTAAGCATCATGATTTACCCCCTTCACGGCAATCCTCTGTTTCGTTAGCACTCAACCGAGGCGAGTGCTAACAACGTTATGATACACGCACTGTTTTAGGGTTGTCAAGGCTTATGATAGAATTATTTCCGGCATTGGCGATGCTATACGATGAGAGCTACTTCAAGAAAGGTGGATGCTTGACATGCCCGATCTCCTGCGGTTGCTCGCGGTTACCGTGATCCCGGGCGTCCTCTGGGTGCTCTATTTCCATCGCAAGGACAAATACGAGCGTGAGCCGGGAGGGCTTGTCGCGAAGACGTTCCTGATGGGTGCAGTGATGATTATCCCGGCAGGCATCGTCGAGTCGCTGTTCCGAGGCATCTTGCGAAACCCGCCGAGCCTGGCCGCTTTGCTGCTTGCAGCTGTGTTCGGAGTGGGGTTCGTCGAGGAGTTCTTCAAGTACTGGGCCGTGCGGCGTGTGGCGTATGACCATCCTGCATTCAATGAACCTGTAGACGGCATAATCTACGCCGTCTCCGCCGGGCTGGGTTTCGCCGCGTTTGAGAATGTGCTCTACGCATCGACTCTGGGCCTCGGGGTCGGGCTGGTCGGAGCTGTCCTGACCTCACTAGTACATGCTTCCTTCTCAGGAATCGTGGGGTTTGGCATGGGCATCGCCAAGTTTGCGCCTCGGGGCATCCAGGGGGCCGTGATAGGGCGCAGCCTGATGTTGGCGGCCCTGTTGCATGGTGTGTACGACTTCCTCCTCATGTCGCAGCTGATGAACTTCTACCTGACGGTGGCAGTGGTCATATTGCTGCACAGCCTGCTCCTCGGTCGCATAAGGTTCGCACTGAAGTTGTCGCCTTTCGGCAGCCCGGGAGAGGCGGGAGTGGAGATCAATCGCGAGGATATCGACGACGACGATGAATGATTGAGCCGGTCTTGTGGCTCTGCGCGCTTCCAAGCGCGGCAATGCTGTGCTAGAATGTATAAGGCAATGCTGGCCGGGTTTCCGAAAGAAGGGGGGAGGCAGCATGTCCGGTCATTCCAAATGGGCCAACATAAAGCATAAGAAGGCCAAGGCGGACGCACAGCGTGGGGCTGCGTTCACCAAGGCGGCCCGCGAGCTCATAGTCGCTGTTAAGCAGGGTGGGCCTGACCCCGAGGGTAATTTCAGGCTGAGAATGGCTATTCAGGCTGCTAAGGCCGTGAACATGCCGAACGACACGATCCAGCGTGCGATAAAGAAAGCTGCCGGCGACGCCGACGGCGAGAACTATGAAGAGGTCGTGTACGAGGGATACGGGCCGGCGGGCGTGGCGCTGATCGTCGAAGCGATGACCGACAATCGCAACCGTACCGCTTCAGACGTTCGCTACCTGTTCTCGCGCCACGGGGGTTCCTTGGGCGAAACAGGCTGCGTTAGCTGGATGTTCGATCGAAAAGGCACGGTGACTGTGGATTCAGAGAACTACCCCGACGGAGAAGACGGCATGATGCTCATTGCCATGGAGGCCGGGGCGGAGGATCTCAGAGTATATGACGATTACTACGAGATGCTTACGTCGCCTGAGGATCTCGACGCGGTGCGCCGCGCAGTGGAAGCAGCCGGCGTTGAGTGTTCGGAGGCGCGTATAGTCAGAGTTCCCAAAACCGTCATGACTTTGGGGCTGAAAGAGGCCGCGTCTGCAATGCGGCTCGTGGATGCTTTGGACGAACATGACGACGTGCAGCACGTCTTCACAAACTTCGACATACCTGACGAAGTCCTTGAGCAGTTGGAGAGCGAGGAGTCCTGACGTCGGGCACAATCGCTTGCGGGGCGACCACGCTCTCGGCGTGGCCGCTTTTCTTTCAGTGGATGAATGCGGCGACCTGCTACGGCGCGGGAGGTGGGAGTCATGATAGTGCTGGGGATAGATCCGGGCACGGCCATAACCGGATACGGCCTTGTGCGCGAGGAACGCGGCTCTCTTACGTGCGTGGGTATGGGGGCCGTGACGACCAGG
>DAOTAC010000329.1:0-2405 GCA_035382325.1 Bacillota bacterium
AGGTGACGTTCATCTCCAACTACTTGGTCCTCCGGGATGGCATATTCGGACTGACTCGGCTCTTCGGAGGCGGTTCGCTGATCAACACCTGGACCGGCTATGTGGTATCTACCATGGTGGGCGGCAGCGCGGTGTTCATAATGAAGCAGTTCTTCGAAGGACTGCCCACGGAACTGGAGGAATCCGCCCGCATTGACGGGGCGTCTGTCCTCAAGACCTACTCTCGCATCATGCTGCCCCTGGCCGGCCCGGCCCTGGGGGCGCTGGCGATCCTCACCTTTCAGGGGACGTGGAACGAGTTCTTCTGGCCTCTCGTGATACTCACGTCGCCTCCCGACAAGTACACCCTGACGTTGGGCCTATTGAGCTTCAGGACTACTTACGCAGTGGCGTTCGACTGGGGGCCGATGCTTGCCGGCACCGTTATGTCGGCCCTGCCGATAGTGGTCATGTTCATCGTCTTCCAAAGGTACTTCGTCGAGGGCATCAGTTTCTCAGGGATAAAGGGCTAGCGTCGTCCGGGTAACTGCGTCGCCTATTCCCACGTCAGCTCAGTTCGATACCTGGTGACGACCAGCCTGGCCCGTCTTCCATGCACCACTACTGCGGTCTCTAGCCTGTCCCATGCGTCAGGCAACGCGGGCGCGATGCAGATGCCGTGCTCAGCCTGCGGGTCAAGCCTAACCCCTGCAAATCCGAACACTGCGGCCTGCCATATCCCGCCCAGGTTGGCCATATGGATTCCGTCTCCCAGATTGCCCATGGAATCGCACAGGTCGAGGGCGAGGCTACGGCTGAAGTGCTGGTAGGCCTGGCCGACCCGGGTCAGCCGTGCCGCGACCAGCGCGTGAGCCGATGGGCTCAGCGACGAACCATGGGCGGTACGGGCAGAGTAGTAGTCGTAGTTGGCCGTCCATACGTCGGTGCCGAACAGGTTGGGCATTAGCTTGGCGAGCATAACCACGTCCGCCTGCTTGAGTATCCTGCGATGGCGCGCCATGTCCTGTATGAGAGCCATATCGGCCGAACGTCCAGCGTCTATCAGGTCCCGAATGCTTCCGGTGATGTCCTCAAGGTCAAAGAATCCGTCAAACTGCTCGATGACTTTCGTGTCGGGGTCGGGCTGCGGTATGTACACAGCCTGTGCGACACGGCGCATTTCGTCCTGCTCGCGCAAGGTCAGGCCGAGTCGGCCCGAAAGCTCCTTCCATGTGGACGGATGGTTGGCCATCATCCACTCCGATGCCGACAACGCGGCGTCAATGGTCCACTTGGCCATGTAGTTGGTGAACGCGTTGTTGTCGATGTTCTCGTGATACTCGTCCGGGCCGATGACGCGCAGATACTCGTATCGGCGCATCTCTTCGTTCCACGCCGCGCGGCCGGCCCAGAAGCGCCCGGCCTCGATGACGATCTCGGCGCCGTAGTCTCGGAAGAAGTCATCGTCGCCGGTCCACTGCCAGTAACTCCACACGGCATGGGCGACATCGGCGGTGATGTGGTCTTCGGTGTCGCCGCACCAGATCCTGATGCGCCGGCCTGTGGCAGGGTCGGGCTTTGTCCAGGCGGGCGTGGTTTCATCGCCGGAGTCGGCGCTTTCCCATGCGAACATGGCGCCCCGATACCCGCGCTCGCAGGCCTTGCGCCGCGCGCCGGGTAGGGTGTGGTATCGATACATCAGCAGGTTCCGTGCCGCATCAGGGAACGCTGCGCAGAAGAACGGGTGCACGAACGCTTCAGTGTCCCAGAAGACGTGACCGCGGTAACCCTCGCCGTGTAGTCCCTTGGCACCAATACTCACCCGGTCGTCGGTATCCGGGGCGCACACAAGCATGTGGAATATGGCGAACCTCATGCCGAGTTGGTCATAATCAGGCCCCCATATGCGCACATCGCACCGACTCCAGCGGGCGACCCACTCGCGACAGTGCGCCGCAAAGAGCAGGTCGTATCCGACTCGGGCGGCTGCCTCAGCTGATTGACACGCCGCGTCCAGCAGGGAAGATGGACCCGGTGTCGCAAGTGGCGCAGGCGATGCCTCGCGAGATGCCGGTTCTGGTTCTGCGCACGCGCTCCTGACATCGCGGCCGGTTCTGTAGACAGCGTACTTCTCCAGGACTAGTCGATCTCCCGCCCTCAGATAGGCCCTGAATTGATGGCCTGCGGCATAAGGCCTTCCAAGCGGCGTCGGTTCCAGATGCCTCCGCGATGCAGCGCACTGCGCCGGGCCGGCAGGATCGGGGTCGGAGTCGGAATCGGCGGATTCGACGAAAGCCGCCGAGGCTAGCGCAACTGCGATCGGAATATGAGAGTTGATAGTACAGGCGTCGAGCCCTGCGACGCCAGGTGAGGCGCCGTGCCGCTTTGGCGAATGCACGCCCAGAACGTCCAGCTGCCTCAAGCCG
>DAOTAC010000330.1:0-2359 GCA_035382325.1 Bacillota bacterium
ACATCAATTCCATCTTGGCTCGGAGAAAAGCCCCTACAACTACTTGACTCAGTCCAATGGGGGATACTCTTGACATTTCCAATTGATGCAGTAGAATGTAATCGAATACATTGACCTTGACCAGCGTTGCAGTGGCGAGTGGCCCGAGGCGGGAGGCTGCGACATGAACCTCAAAGACATCGCCCGGATAGCTGGCGTATCCACCGCCACTGTATCGAGGGTGATCAACCGCAGTGGTCCGGTATCTGCCAAGACTGCTCAGAAGGTCCTCGAAGTTATCGAGGAAAGCGGCTACGTGCCCGACACGATTGCGAAAAGCCTGCGAATTGGGCAGACCAAGACTGTTGGGTTTGTTGTGCCGGACATCTCGAACCCGTTCTTTCCTGAAGTCCTAAACGGAGCCGAAGCGGTATGCGCCGACTATGGCTACACTATCATCCTTGGCAACACCAATGAAGATGTCGCCTGTGAGGCGAAGGTGGTTCGTAGCCTGAGGCAACAGAGGGCCGACGGACTCCTGATGATACTGGTGGATGAGTCAGGCGGCACTCTTAGGCAGGCACTTTCGGGGGCGGACTCGGATCTGCCCATCGTCTTCATAGACAGACACATCGAGGGATTCCACTACGACTCAGTGATAATCGACAATGAATCCGGCACTTCGCAGGCAACGAAGCATCTGCTCGGACTGGGCCATACCAGGATAGCCATTATCCATGGACCGATAACCACCACGCCGGGCGCCGGGCGGCTCAGGGGCTATCAGACGGCCATGGAGGCCGCATGCGTTCCGGCGAAACCTCAATACGTGCTTGAAGGCGACTTCCGAACCGAGTCCGGGTATGAGCTTGCGAAGCGATTGATGTCCCTTCAGGATCCGCCTACCGCCATCATAGGCGGGAACAACTTGATGACCATGGGCATCTTTCGGTGCCTGCGTGACATGGGAGTGGCCATACCGGACCAGGTATCGCTGATCGGGTTCGACGATTTTTCGCTCGCCGGGTACCTCAGTCCGCCTCTTACGGTGGTGGATAGGCCCATGTCCGATATGGGGCGATTGGCTGCCGATATTCTTCTCTCGCGCATCGAGAAGCGCGAAACGGGGCCTGTGCGAAGGGTGGTCCTGCCGACGGCGCTCAAGGTGAGGGGTTCTTGCAGGGGCCTCAATGGGCGGTGACTTGCAGGACGGGCACGTGGCGAGTCATGTATCGGAGGTGAAGGCTTCTTGATAGCTGCTCGTGTTGTCGGAACCGTGGTATGTACGCGCAAGGACGAAAAGCTGGTCGGGTCGAAGCTTCTCGTTGTACAGCCGGTCAATGTGCTTGATTTGTCGCCGGACGGGAAACCCCTTGTGGCTGTGGACAGTGTGGGCGCGGGCCAGGACGAGATCGTGCTGGTTGTGTCGGGCAGTTCGGCCCGGCAGACATCGCGCACGCAGAACACTCCTACAGACGCTACGATTATGGCGATAGTAGACTCCATAGAGGTTCAGGGCGAGTGGATCTTCCGTAAGGGCATCTGAGCAGAAGGGAGGCAACTCCGGATGAGAGTTGTGATCGCCTCCGACCACGGCGGATTTCAGCTGAAGGAAGAGCTGAAAGCCTTCATTGCCGAGCTCGGCCACGAAGTGGCGGATTACGGCACTCATACCCAGGATCCAGTGGACTATCCCGACCTTGCCTTCCTCGTTGCCGAGGCGGTGGCGGCGGGAGCCGCAGACCGGGGGGTCATGATCGACGGGATAGGGGCGGCGTCCGCAATCGTGGCCAACAAGGTGCCCGGCATCAGGGCGGCTAGCTGCAGTGATACGTTCACGGCCGCGATGAGCCGGGCGCATAACGATGCTAATGTTTTGACACTGGGCGCGAGGGTCATCGGCTCAGGGCTGGCGCGGGAGATAGTCAAGGTTTGGCTTGCCGCCGAGTTCGAGGGCGGAAGGCACATGCGAAGGGTGTCCAAGGTACTGGATTTTGAGGCCAGGTACCTTGGTCCGCGGAGGTGACGCCTGATTGTACACGGCTAAGGTCGTCGGGCACGTGGTAGCAACTCAGAAGGATGTGAGCCTTGCAGGAGCGAAACTCCTCATCGTTGTGCAGGTCGACTCGGTGGGCAATCCTGTCGGGAAGCCGCATGTGGCTGTGGACGCAATCGGCGCAGGGGCGGACGAGTATGTAACGATTGTGCGCGGTCGGGAAGCCAGTATGCCGCTGCCGATTCCCATGGAGCCGGTGGATGCGGCAGCTGTCGGGATCGTGGATTCCATGACTCGTACTGTGCGAGGTGCAGAACAGTGAACCTGGCAAAGGTAGTGGGAACCATAGTTGCGACGCAGAAGAATCCCAGTTTCTCCGGGTGC
>DAOTAC010000331.1:0-2342 GCA_035382325.1 Bacillota bacterium
TATGTCCAGAATCAGCTGTGTGCGATCGATGACCCTGGACTTCACGATCTCCTCGAGGTTACGCTGCTGTGCAGGGCTCAGCTCATCGTCAAACACTACCAGGTCCGCGCCTGTAGCCTCACGCATCATCTCGACTTCTCGCGCCTTGCCCTCGCCCACGTAGTGAGCGGGGTCAGGTTTCTGTTTGCGTTGAACGACCCTGGCCACTACCTGCCCGCCGGCTGTCTCGACCAAGTGAGCCAGCTCGTCCATGGATTCTTCAATATCCCAGCCTGATAGGGACGTAGAGTCGAGCCCAACCAGGACGGCCCGCTCACGGCCTCCGGGCGCCTGCGACCCCTCGTCTCCGTCCTGCCCGGACGGGTTCTCAAGCCTATATGACGTGTTGCCCAATCTCTCATCTCTCTCCTGTCGTTTCATGCCGGTCCGCGCAGGCGTCCCGGCCCCTATCGAATCATGACGCGTGGTTTCTATCCCACAGAATACGCAGGCCAATCAGGGTCAGATATGGGTTGACCTCATCGATCTGACTTGATTCGCCGGCGATCAGTTCCGCCAGGCCGCCGGTGGCGATTACCTTGGGTTCCCCGTGCAGCTCCTCTTTCATCCTCCGCACGATCTCGTCAACCTGGCCCACGAACCCGAATATTACCCCCGACTGCATGCTGGCGACAGTGTTCCTGCCTATCACGGACTGAGGCTTAACAAGCTCCACGCGGGGCAAACGCGCAGCGCGGGCATATAGCGCCTCTGCCGATATCATTATCCCCGGCGCGATGACCCCGCCGAGATATTCCCCTGCCTCGGTGACAGCGCAGAAGGTAGTGGCAGTGCCGAAGTCCACAATCACAAGCGGACCTTTATACAGCTCGTATGCGGCAACTGCATTGACGATACGGTCGGCTCCCACTTCCTTGGGGTTCTCGTACTTGATTGCCATGCCTGTCTTCGTACCCGGGCCGACCACATCGGCCGTGCAGCCGAAATACTTCCGCGCCATCTTCTCGAATACCGTGATGACTGGAGGCACAACCGACGACAGAATGATCCCGGCGATCTCAGATGTCGGTATCTTGCCGAACTCCAGCAACTGCATGATGAGCATCGCCCACTCGTCAGCAGTCTTCTCTCTAGAAGTGGCTACCCGGTAGTCGGCGCATAGCTTATCGCCGCAGAACACGCCTATGACTGTGTTGGTGTTTCCAACGTCAATTGCCAGAATCATGGGACCGCCCCCCCGGCGCAATTATACCATGTGGGCTGGTCTTTGACAGTGCGGCCGTGACAGATTAGAATAGGCTGGGGACTGGAGGTGAAGGCGTGCAGGCACTACTTGATGTAACAATCGTAGGTCTCGCCGCAGGTGTAGTAGGTACCGGCGTCGGCGCGCTCGCCATCGCGGTGGCGGGTACACCCACCAGACGCTCTCTTTCGATCATGATGGGCCTCGCCGGAGGCGTCATGCTCTCTGTGGTCTTCCTTGATCTCGTGCCTGAAGCGGTCGAAATAGGAGGAACAGCCTACGCATTAGGCGGCTTCGTGCTCGGGGTCGGGGCGACAGGAATCGTGGATCTACTGACGCCGCACTTCCATTTCGTCTCGGGAGATTGTGAGAGAGCACGTTATCTCCGTGCGGGCATACTCACAGGAATAGGCATCGCCATGCACAACCTGCCCGAAGGACTTGCCATAGGCGCAAGTTACGCCCACGGATCGTCACTCGGGTTTTCCGTGGGGCTCACCATAGCTTTGCACAACATTCCGGAAGGAATGGCCATGGCCGCACCGATGTGCGCAGCCCGTCTTGACGCCCTGCAGATTACAAAGTGGGGCGCCCTTGCCGGCCTGCCCATGGCGCTGGGCGCCCTGGTGGGAGTGGCGGTCGGAAACGTGTCCAGCGCGGTGCTTTCGGTGTGCCTGGGGTTTGCCGGCGGAGCGATGGTCTTCATAACCGCCGACGAGCTGATCCCGGACGCTCAGGAGTTCGCAGTGGGGCATTCGGGGACCTTCGGAATTGTCCTTGGAGTTCTGGCAGGAATGATCCTGGTGTATGCGCTGTAGAAGGAGGAGACGGCATGTCGTCAATAGATGTTCGGCGAGTGACCAGAACGGCGATTCTTATAGCTCTGACCATAGCCTTTCAGTCGCTGGGCCTACAGCAGATGGTCACGGGTCCGGTAGTCAACATGTTTCTGTACCTGGCGGTCATGACTGTCGGCATCTGGGGCGGCGTGGCTACAGGCCTCGTGACACCGACGGTAGCGCTCTGGGTCGGCATACTGAAGCCGGCCATGGCGCCGATGGTCCTCGGCCACGAGGCGGCTGGCGTGGTCGAGGAGATC
>DAOTAC010000332.1:0-2307 GCA_035382325.1 Bacillota bacterium
AGGTTGGTCTTCGCAGGGCTGGCGTTTGCGGCAGTGCTCCTGGCCGCTCTGTGCGGGCTATTCGCTGCGAAACGACGAACGCGCGCAGTGCCGGATTCCGACCCAGGCGACGAGCCGGTATCCAACCGAGATGTGATACGCAGTCGCGATCTGTGGCTGCTTGCGTTGTTTCTATTTGCGAAATACGGCTCTCAAGTGGCGTTCCAAGGCCTGTGGGGAGCGCCCTACATCGCGAGCGTCTATGGTGTGACCCCTACTACGGCTGCTACTGCCGTGACGATGATTGCTGCCGGTTATGTCGTGGCCGCCCCGTTCATTGGCAGACTCGCCGACATCATGGCCGCGCGGGGCATGAACCTCATGGCTGCCCAGCGGCGCCTGCTCATAGCCACCACACTGCTGTACGTGGCAACGTGGGTACCAATCGTCCTCGCCCCGGGGCTGTTGCCCTTGGGCGCCATGTACGTGCTGCTGTTTGTCATGGGCATGTCGGTCAGCTCGGCCGGCCTGGTATTTGGAATCGCCAAAGACCTGTTCCCGGCGAAGGTGTCGGGGCTGGCGATAGGCCTTGTGAACATCACGTCCATTCTGGGCGGAGCCGCGATGCCTCCCGTTGTGGGCTGGTTCATAAGGCGCCTAACGGCTGCGGGTATTCAGGGCGGAGCGGTGTATTCAGGGGCGATGATCCCATGCCTGCTGGCTGCCTGTGTGGGACTGATCCTGCTGTCGATGGTGGGGAAGCCTTCCGGGCGGCGCCTGCGGCCTGGCTATCCTGCGTAGTCGCGTTTGCTTTGTTGGTAATGGGCACGCGCACTCGAGGCGCCCGGGGCCAGGGGCCAAGCCCTCCCCGGGCGCCGGAGACTCCATTAGAACCTGCATTCTGCTCCAATATGGAATACGCTCGCGTTCACCGCATAGCCGGAGGCCCAAAATTCGCTGGCCGAGGTACCGAGCTCGACGCGAATGCCCTCGTACCGGTACCCGCCGACGATCTCGACTGCGGGGATGATGCGAGCTGCCGCACTGATCGCTAGGTCGAACGAGTATGCCTTATCGGGTTTCGAAACGTCGAAGACGATATAATGACGGTAAGGAACGCTCTCATCTGCGAAATCGTTCGCTATCTCGAAGATCTCCGCGACTGCGAGACGGGGGGAGCATCCAAGGGAAGCGGAGAACGAGAACCTGTCGCTCAGGGTGGCGGATGCTTCGGCTCCGAGCCTGACTCCGCGGGTTCGAAGCCCTCTGCCCCAGGCATGGACTTCTCCTTCAGAAGAATCCTTTTGCCCTATAGTAGTCTGCATGCTCCGGTAGCCGATCGACGGGGCAAGCTTGAACGACCCTACATCGAATCGATAGGCTAGGTCTCCTCCGAAAGCTGTCACTCCTCCGCAGTCTTTATCCGCATCGCCTAACAGGTCAGGATCCAGCTCGGCCTCTCCGAAGCTCTTCGTGGTCAGAAAACCATTCAGATTCCACGCTCCGGATGTTACGCCCAGCTCGAACCTGAGCGGCGGAGCAGAAACAGAGGACTCATATCGAGTCGTGTCGTCAGTCTCGCCAGTCTCAAGAATTGTGAAGGCGTAGTTACCCGTCTGATAGACGATCTTGCCACCGAGCCCTAACTCCGCTGCGCCAGCCAAACCTGCCCATGCAGATACTAGCAGTAGCGCGAGCCCAAGAACCAGCAGATATCTCTTCATCCAACTCTTCCTTTCAGGGCCTCTCGGCCCAGTACATGGGCACAAAGGTCAGTTCTACGTGCGGGGGCTCCACTCCTTCCAGCCTGAGACGCGGAGACGAAGTAGTAGGATTATCGGCGCTATCCTATATGACTTAAGACAGTACGGCACGGCAGCAGGAAACGCCTGATGGAATCCGAACTGTACAGGGCAGGCGCCCCGGGCTCAGCTTCGGATCGAGTCGAATAGCGTACATGATGACGCACTCCAGCGTTGATGCATCATCACATCTCATGAAGGAGGCAATGGCAAATGAGAGTTACGGTAGGGGTAGTGCGAATAGCTCTGGGGCTGGCCGTTATCTTTGCTCTGGTCAGTGCCCCGGCGAGCCCGTCCTCGGTGAGCGCCGGGGATGTGGAGGCATTAGTGAGGGGGAACAACGCTTTCGCGGTCGGCCTCTATTCGGCCGTGTCGTATCGAGACGGCAACCTGTTCATCTCGCCATACAGCATTTCTTCAGCATTGGCCATGACCTATGCAGGCGCGAGGGGCAACACAGCGGCACAGATGGCACATGCCCTCCGCTACGATCTGGCCCCCGAGCAGCTTCACGAGTCGTTCTCTG
>DAOTAC010000333.1:0-2306 GCA_035382325.1 Bacillota bacterium
CCCGCCTCGGATGTTGCCTGGCGTGGGCTGTCCGCTACGCATATCGACCCCCATAGACATCGCTCGATGTTCCATTCTGTTGACAATATCAGTGATCCTATCTGCGACCGCGGGCGAGACGGCTCTTCGACGCAATATGTGCTCTGCTCCGATGAACTCAGTCGTCTCTCCAAAGATAACTGTGCCTCCGCAATCGATGATCCTATCGGCCACACAGCCGATAACCGGGTTGGCTGAGAGCCCGGATGTCGCATCCGAGGCGCCGCACTTTATCCCCATCACGAACTCTGACAGCGGGGTTTCTACTCTCTGCAGAGACCCCAGTTTCTCGGCCATCTTCCGCACAATGTCCGTTCCAAGCTGTATCGCACGCGTGACGCCGCCCACTTCCTGGATTGTAACCTTGTCCACTGGTTTTCCAGACGCGGAGATCTCGGCGAACACCCGGTCCACGTCCACTCCCTCGCACCCCAGGCTGACCAGAAGAACTGCGCCGGCATTGGGGTTCTTGCCTATTCCTATGAGCGCGTCCGTGACCCTCGTCAAGTCCGGCGGAAGTTGGCAACACCCTTGATGGTGCATGATCCCCCTGGTCATCTGAGCCTGACGCACAATCGCGTCCACCACCTCGTTTGCACACACCACAGTAGGGATCACGACCACGTAGTTCCTCGATCCGACCTTCCCATCGGCCCGAGGAAAGCCCCAGAACGTGCTCATCCTAATCCCCTCCATCCAGGTCGCCGCGGCCCCGCGCGCTATCCATGTTGTGGATATGAACATGATCTCCCACGGATATCTTGCCGCTTGCCCTGCCAATCGTCTCACCGTACTTGACTACGGCAGTTCCTACGTCCATGCCGCATAGCGCGATCTTATGGCCAAACGCGATTGAGCTGCGGCTTGCGACAGTCGCCACTGCTTGGCCACCCTTGTCGTATACACACACTATGTCATCGGAATGCGCATCATCCAACAAGGTAGCTACATTGTCGATGACGTCTATCTTGAGGGCCTTCTTCGACTCCAACTGCCTCGCCTCCCGACTTACGTGCCTGTGCTTGATGATTTGACCGCTGCTGGATTCAGCGTCAATACCACGTTCTCTGCTGCTTCCAGATCCATTCTGCGTATTACCTGCTCGGTATAGGCCGCGACATGAGGGGTCGCGATTACGTTGTCCAGATTGAGCAGTGGATTGGCCGTCGGAGGTTCGCTATCATACACATCGATTCCGGCCCCCGCTATCCGCCCGGAGGCAAGCACATCGCACAGCGCACTTGTGTCGACCACTTGAGCTCTGGCGGCGTTGATCAAGTACGCCGTCGGCTTCATCAGGGCTAACTCCGCCGCTCCGATCATGCCCCGGGTTGAGTCAGTCGCCGGCACATGCAAGCTGACGAAGTCGGACTGCTCGAGCAACTCCTCCAACTCCACAATTCTCACGCCATACTCGGTGCAGAACCCCGTGTCCGGAAATGGTTCGTACGCCAAGACTTCCATGTTGAAGGCACGGGCCCTTCTTGCCATCGCCCGTCCTATCTTGCCGAGGCCCACGATACCGAGCGCCTTGCCGCTCACATCCTGCGAGCTGTGGCGATCCCAAGCCCCCGCCTTGGTTTCGAGGCTGAAGCGCAATATGTTGCGGGCACAACATATCACCAAGCCAAACGCCAGATCGGCGACGGCTTCGTCTTCTTGGGCGTTGATTGTGTTCCTTACTATCACACCGTGTTCCGCTGCGGCAGCCGTGTCGATGTTATCCAGCCCTATTCCGTGCCTGGAGATCACCTTGAGCTTTGGGCAGCTCTGTATGGCTCTCCTCGTGACAGCGTCAAACGTGTTGAACACCAAGAGCCCATCGGCGTCGTGTGCGCGCTCTATCAACTCATGCTCACTGTGCGCGCGGGCGAGATCGCTGAACGCTACGTCTAGCCCCGCATCTGTCATCATGTCTATGGCGTCTTTGTTCTTGGCGGCGTACAAGCTGGACGTGACAAAGACCCTAAAGCTCAACCTGTTGACCCTCCTTCCAGGCATCAAGAACGGCTCTACAGATCGCCGGCGAAGACCCTTCTCAGCGTAGTCGCGTACGCCATATTGGTAAGAGTGACTATATCGAAAACCGGAAGACCCGTAACGTCCTGCACCGCCTTGGCGAAGGGCGGCAGGTTGGTGCACTCCAGGACTATCGCCCCGATATCACAATCTCTCTCCACCAGCCTCTTCGCAGCGTCGACCACATTCTTCTCAGCCTCGTCCCGGTCGAATTCGGCAAGGTCGGCGAGGAGGACCTTGCCGAAGTG
>DAOTAC010000334.1:0-2250 GCA_035382325.1 Bacillota bacterium
TGGCAAATCGATTGCCCGCGCCTTGGGCCGCAAGTTCGTCCGGTTCTCGCTGGGCGGCGTGCGAGACGAGGCTGAGATCAGAGGACACAGGCGTACTTATGTAGGCGCTATGCCCGGCAAGATAGTTCAGCTAATGAAACAGGCGGGCAGCATGAACCCGGTCATACTTCTGGATGAAGTGGACAAGATGTCGTCGGATTTTCGAGGCGATCCGGCTTCGGCTCTGCTCGAAGTGCTCGACCCTGAGCAGAACCGCGAGTTCGGCGACCATTACATGGAGGTCACAGTTGACCTGTCCGACGTGCTGTTCATAACCACGGCCAACAATCTCTATTCCATACCCCGTCCATTGCAGGACAGGATGGAGATAATCGGCATACCGGGCTACACTGAGGAGGACAAACTCCACATAGCGTCCAAGTTCCTCATACCCAAGCAGGTCCGCGAGAACGGACTGGCCGAAGGGCACGTTCAGATGGACGACGACGTAATCAGGGAGATCATCCGCTCATATACCAGGGAGTCGGGGGTACGCAGCCTTGAGAGGCAGATCGGCTCGGTCTGCCGCAAGCTGGCCCGCGAGGTTGTAGCCGGGGCGAGTGGCCCGTTCGTTGTGAACCGGGCCGACCTTGCGAAACACCTGGGGATCCCGCAATTCCGGTACGGCGTGGCCGAGCAGGATGACAAAGTGGGTGTGGCCACCGGCGTGGCCTGGACCGAAACCGGCGGCGATACCATGTCTATTGAGGTGTCGGCAATGAAGGGCGGAGGCAAGCTGATCCTCACCGGCAAGCTGGGAGAGGTCATGCGCGAATCCGCACAGGCCGGGTACACGTACGTCAGGTCCAGGGCGCGCGATCTGGGCATACCCGACGACTTCTACGAGAAGATGGATGTGCACATCCACGTCCCGGAGGGCGCCATCCCCAAAGATGGCCCGTCGGCAGGGATAACCATGGCGACCGCGCTGGCATCGGCTCTGTCAGGCGTATCAGTCAGGCATGATGTGGCCATGACCGGGGAGATAACACTTCGCGGGCGAGTTCTGCCTGTAGGCGGGCTCAAGGAGAAAGTTCTTGCCGCGCATAGGGCAGGAATTACGACCATGATCATCCCTGAAGACAACCGCAAGGACCTAGAGGAGATTCCAGAGAACGTGCGGGCCGACATCGCTTTCGTCGAGGTAGCGCACATGGACGAGGTGCTGGCGGTGGCGCTCGCCCGATACGGCGCGAGCGACACTGATAGCCTTCGCGATGACTTGGACAGTGGCGAGGACGATGTTCACGCTGCCGTCATGGTGCCGCCAGCGAATCCGCCATCGACGCACCAACCCCCGGCAGCACTCTGACAAGACCGATTCAGTTGTCAGGCTGATCCGTGAGGCGCCCGCAAGGGCGCCTCTTCTGTTGGATGGGCGCCTGTGGAGGAATTGGGCGCTTAGTAGTAGAATAGGTGACGGGCGCAGTATGCATCCATGCATATTAATGCAGCCGCGTGTATTGCGCACATGATCGGACGGAGCGTGGATGGATGGTCAGGCTGCCAAGTGTGTACGATAAGCGTGCGTACATTGCCGCAGCGCAGCATTGGTACTTGATAACGGAGAAAGGGGTAGTTGCTTCTTGAAGAGGATCAAGGTCATAATCATGGGCGCAGCGGGGCGCGACTTCCACAACTTCAATGTCTACTTCCGAGACAACGAGAAGTACGACGTGATTGCTTTCACAGCCACCCAGATACCCGATATTGCCGGAAGGAAGTACCCGGCAGTGCTCGCCGGCGGTCTTTACCCCGAGGGGATACCGATCTTCCCTGAAGAGGATCTTGTCAAGCTCATTAGTGAACACCGAGTGGAGCAAGTAGTCTTCGCATACAGCGACATTGCGCACATCGATATCATGCACAAGGCCTCAATGGTCAACGCAGCGGGCGCCGACTTTAGGATGATGGGGCCCACCACGACCATGATCAAGTCCAAGGCACCGGTAGTTGCGATCTGCGCAGTCCGCACAGGCGTGGGCAAGAGCCAGACCACTCGTTACGTGAGCCAAGCGCTGATCGATGCAGGCCTGAAGGTCGTGGCGATCAGGCATCCGATGCCATATGGCGACCTCGCCCAGCAGGCGGTCCAGCGCTTCGCTACATATGATGACCTCGATCTACATGAGTGCACGATCGAGGAGCGCGAGGAGTACGAACCTCATATCGATCGTGGCGTGATCGTGTATGCCGGCGTCGACTACGGCA
>DAOTAC010000335.1:0-2211 GCA_035382325.1 Bacillota bacterium
GCGGAGCAAGGAGCGAAGAAGTACCTGTGCCGGACGCGCGCGCGGCAGCCGCGGCATTGCTTCCCATCTGGCTTGCGCTTTGCATGATCGAGGATGCCCCCAAAGACGAGCTGATCGGCATGTCCAGCACCGATTCGAGCGTAGGAACTCCATCGCTCGCCGGCCTGACAATGACCGGGATCAGTTCACCTCCACGCTCCACATACGTTACCGTAGTGCCCAGCATGGCGGTGCGTACCCCCAGCCCGACCTGGCCCACAGTCATCGACCCCATCAGGGCGCGCGTAGGATTGACATTGAGCAAGATCACAGGCTGCAGCTCTTGTGCAGATGATGCCACTTCTACAAACTCAGGCACTTCGCGCAGTCGCTGGGCCACCCGCGATGAATACTCCACAAATTCCCTTGAGTCCGAGCCCAGTATCTCAAGAGACACGTTGCTGCCGAAAAGGTCAATCTGTCCGCCTGTAAGTGAACCATACCCGCTTGTGTCTACTGTGCACTCAAGCTCTGGGTATTCCTCCTGCACGCTGGCGATAGCTGCGCGGATGAACTCGGCAGCCTCAGAAACCGAGGTCTGAACAGGACCTTCACGACGCAGCGCAACGCTGATACTGGCCGAATTGGACCCGGCATTGGACGCCATGGCCAGGAAGTCATCGCCGCCCGTCGAACCCACCTCGGCCGTTACGTGCTCTAGCCCCGGCATCTGCATGAACTTCTCTTCAAGCAGCATCGACACCTGATTAGTGATATCGGTAGGCGTTCCGGCCGGCATAAGCACACTCACATCCACCCGGGCCATGTCCATATTCTTGAACAGCTCAACGCCGAGACTCGGATAGATCAGCACGGTAGCGACCACAGCCGCTCCCACGAACCCAAGCACAGCCCATCGGTTGCGCATCGCCCACGTGAGCGCTCGGTCGTAGCGGCTGTTCAACGTCTGACGACTCCGGGCGCCGGTTCCCCCGGGCGCGGGAACTGAGTCCTTCAACTCCGCCTTGCCGTGCAGGCGCACCAGCCCGCTGGCGAGAAGAGGCACCACCGTCAGGGCAACGGCCAGCGATGCCAGAAGGGAGAAGGTAACGGTCATTGCCAGGTCCCGAAAGATTGTGCCCACCATTCCCTCTATGAAAACGACCGGGACAAAGACTGCAACGGTAGTCATAGTGGAGCTGACAATGGCGGTTCCGACTTCGCGGGTGCCGTTCACAGCCGCCGTCAGAGGCGGATCGCCAAGCTCCTGACGCCTGTAGATGCTCTCCAACACCACAATGGAGTTGTCCACAAGCATGCCGACGCCCAGAGCCAGCCCGCCCAGGGTCATCAGGTTGACACTGAGTTTCCAGGCGTACATCAACACAAAGGCAAACACCACTGAGAGCGGAATGGACACTGCGACTACAAGAGTGCTCCCCACATGACGAAGGAAAATGTAGAGAACGACAACGGCGAGCACTGCGCCGAGGATCAGGTTGTCCCTGAGGCCGTTGATGGACCTGTTAATATAGGTGGACTGATCGAACACATGCGCCACCGAGATGTCGCTTCGTCCGGCGGTGAGCCTGTCGAGAGCCTGGTTGACGCGTCTGGCCGTGGTCACCGTGTTCTGACCCGACTGCTTGTACACCAGCAACATCACAGACGAGTTGCCGTCCACCCGAGCATAGCCTTCAGTCTTCTGGAACTTCTCCTCTACGGTGGCGACATCTCCTATTGTCGTCAGGAAAGACGGCATCAGAAACGACAGACCCATGAGACCGCCCAGCCGCGGTTGGCCTGATTCGGGTTCGCTTCGCTTGGTGTTCATGCCTATCGTAAGCGACGCGATCTCCTCCGCCGACTGGAACTTGGCGCCCACCCGCGTCTGATAGCGCACCCCATCGTCGACCACGACGCCTGCCGGCACCGATAGGTTCTGCAGCGAGATGAGCTGCTGAAGCAGAAGCGGACTGAGCCCTGCCTCTGCCAACTTCTCGTGGTCGTACTCGACAGAGATCACTCGGTCGGCCCCGCCGCTGATAGAGACGCCGGCTACGCCGTCAACTCTTTCGATCTCAGGTTTGACAATCTCGCGGGCGACTCGAGTTACCTCGCCTAGGTCTCCCTGTGCTCCCACTGTGAGCATCATCAGCGGGAGCTGCGATGGGTCGATGAGGCTGACGATAGGGTCCTGAACGCCTTCGGGGAGCTGGTATCTGATCCTGT
>DAOTAC010000336.1:0-2193 GCA_035382325.1 Bacillota bacterium
TCCGCGAACCTGTGCCCTGTGGGCCAGGGTTTCCGAGGGGCCTGGGTAAACCGACACAGGATGGCCGAAAAAGGTGTCCCGTAGGGTACAGGACCCGACGCCGGCCGCTTGTGACAAATCGGCGCCGCACCCCCGTGATACGATCTCCTCGGCAGCAGCCGAGGATCGTTTCATTCCGGGGGGTGTTCATGTGCCGAATCTGGCGGATCTCACCGATGCTGAACTGGTCCAGGCATTCCGTGAAGGCAGGTCGGATCGCGCTTTCGAGCAACTGCTCAGAAGGTATGTACGGCTCATCAAGTCATGGACAAGGAAATACTGGTGCGCGTATCGGATCGCTGACTATGACGACCTGGAGCAAGAGGCCAGAATCGCTTTTCTGGGCGCCGTCAACTCATACGACCAGGCACAATCGGGCTTTTTCGGGTTTGCGCAGCTGTGTGTCACACGGCGTCTCAAGAGTGTGGTGAAGTCGGCGAGGCGCCTCAAGAACTGCCCACCCGCCGGCACAGTGATCCTGTCGACCAGCTCGAGCGGTTCTGAGGGCGACGATCGTGATCTGATTGAGGCAGTGCCAAACCCCGCCGCGTTCGACCCTCTCAACATGGCCGTGGCCAACGATGCGGCGCGTAGGCTGTGGAGTATTGCCGGCTCAGCCCTTTCCGGGCTGGAGCTGGAGGCTCTGAAGAGGCGGGCATGGGGAGAATCGTACCAGGAAGTCGCTGCTGAACTGGGAGTTAGCCAGAAGAGTATCGACAATGCAGTGACGCGTGCACGGCGCAAGCTTCGCAGCCTCATTCAGTCCGATGGGGAACCGCTGATGGAAGCGGACGAGAGCGCTTGACCAGAGGTGGTAGCGATCGAGGAGGAGCAAGTCGCTTAATGTCGAATGCCGCCATGGGTGATCGACGATGGTGGATGATCTCATATCCTCAGCAGAAGTGTCGAACGCGGCTCACGATGAGGGCAATGCGCTGGAGGCCGGCTTCCGAACTCACAGGAGGATCCGAGCGATGCTGGGCATGCTCGAGGCCTCGGAAGGCAGTTGTTCGATTTCTCACATAGCGGCCCAACTGGGCGTGTCGGCGCGCACAGTCTACCGCTACATAAGCCAGCTACAGATGGTGGGCCACGATATCCGACTCGAAGGCGGCGAAGTGCGATCAGGATCGGGGTCAGCGCCCGGGTCGGCGCCCGGGTCAGGGGCCGAATCGCGGGAAGTGCGGGTCGGCCCTGCGTACCATATTGAGTCGTCCGAACCCGCCATGCGCCGCCTTGCTATTCTCTCTCTGCTCACGGGCGGGCCGGCGACGCTCGGCCGAATCGTGTCGTACCTAGCTGACCCCCTCCGGGCACTGGCAGCCGATGAGCGCACCGTCAGGCGCGATCTTGAGCATCTGGAGTCTGCAGGCTACGTAGAAGCTCCAGGTGAACGCAACACAGGATACTGTCTGAGCGGGGCTTTTATGCCGCGGTTCTCTCTGACATTTCCCGAGCTGATCTCAGTGGTGCGCGCATTGGAATCGGCCCCCGAAGCTGTAGCCGACCCGCGGACTACAGCCTCCATACGCAGTAAGCTCTTTGCCGCTATGGCCCCTAGTGTTGACCAGGCCCACGCTTTGAGGCGACGCAGGTACACTAAGGGTAGGGCTCGACGGTCCGATCCGGCCATCCTGGCACGAGTGGAGGCTTTGGAAGTCGCGTCGCTGGAAGGCCGTGTAGTGCAGATAATGTACGCGGAAAGGCGAAAAGGCCGCCGGAATGTCCGCGAGGTTGAGCCTTTGGGCCTTGTGTATTACTGGTTCCACGACATGTGGTACCTGGTGGCCACATGCTGCACGGCACGTGAGATTCGGCACTTCAGGGTCGACCGCATCGGCGGGATTGCCATGACGAACAGGCTGTTTACGTACCCCTGCGAGTTCGACCTTGCCTCCTACGTTTCAGGTATGTGGGGCGTGTACGCCGGCGAACCCACGCGCGTGAGGGTGCGATTCTTCGATGAGATGAACGTGCTCGCCCGCCTGCGTGCGGAGATAGCCGACAGGCCTAGCGCCCGCCTATCACAGGTAGACAGAGATGTGTGGGAACTGGTCGATACGGTAGCAGGGCTCTCTGAGTTTCGGGTCTGGCTTAGAAGCTTCGGCAGTTCGGCACTGGTGATGGAGCCCGAGTGCCTGCGTATGCAGCTGA
>DAOTAC010000337.1:0-2107 GCA_035382325.1 Bacillota bacterium
AGCATGGTCATGATCACTTCTGCCCGACTCGCTACGTCCTGAGGAGACACGCCCCGCTCGGCGCCCTCGCCAACTACTTCGTCAACTGCCTCACGTTTCAGGTCAAATGCGACTACCGGGTACCCGGCTTTCATGAGGTTCCGGCACATGGGCAACCCCATAACTCCTAGTCCGATGAAGCCGACTTTCTTCACAGCAATTCCTTCCCGATCAAAGGGCCCATTCGAGCCCAAGCTCCTTTAATTTGGTCTCGGTGGGATTCCCAGTACTTGGGCACCATCCAACCATCTCGTAGTACTGACGGCGCACCTCGTTGAACTCATTGCGGTCTATTCTGTTGCCGTCACTGGCTCCGCCCTGGAGGGGTTCAAACACGCGTTCCGGCAGTACATCATCTTCGGAGCTAAATCCTTCACGCTCGTTGAAGATGCGCATCATGTTCACCCTCCGCTCGCCTGCCTGCATGAGCTCCCACAGCGTAGTACTCCAGCCCGTAGCTGCATTGACCAGATCCACCATATCCGAAGGCCCGTATAGCAGTCCGAGGCCAAAACAGAACTGGCATAGATCCAGGGTATCGAGAGCGCTGTAGAGTCGCTGAGAGTATGCCCACAGCTTGACCTTCTCAAAGTTCAGTGTGCTGGGCGCAACTGCGCTCGCAAAACCTAGGCTAGTGACATCCTCGTCAAACGGTTCTGATGCCAGGCACGGGTCATGTTCCGAAGATTGGTGATCTGCTCCAAATGGATTGCACGCATACGCCAGCGCCAGCGAAGCCTTGACGCGAGGCATGTGCGCGGGAAACTCCTGCCGCTTCACACAGATCGCAAATCGGCGAGCGCCATTGCCGAAGCGCTCGGCTGCCCTTGCCGAACCTTCAGCCAGGACGTCGCCAATGCCCTTGCGCAGTGCTATTGCCTCTATCATTTTGAGAGCCGCGTCTGCGTTTCCGAATTTGAGTTCCAGTCCGCCAGTGTCATCTGAGGTGATTATCCCGTTCTCGTAGCACTCCATGGCGAAAGCCAGAGTGCCTCCTGTCGATATGGTGTCGAGTCCGTATCTGTTACATAGCTCGGTTGCTTTCGACACAGCGACAAGGTCGCCAATCTCTAGATACGAACCGAGGGCGCCGATAGACTCATATTCCGGCCCGCCATAGGCCGGGTCGACCACGTAAGGTTCGTCGGCCTTGACGACTCTCTTGCACCTGATGGCACACGCCCAACAGGCCTCGTTCTTGACCAGAATCGTCTTCTTCATCGCGGCGCCCGAAATGGCGTCGGCATGCTGGAATACGCCGGATGTCCAGTTCCGCGTCGGAAGCCCAGACGCGGCTTGATTTCCGCCGACAACGGCCGCGGTGCCGTAGTCGCGCAGACTCATGGCCACCGGATGACTCACCGACCGCCTAGCTCCCGACCTAGCCAGTGCAGTGATCGTATCCTTATCGGCAAACTGGGGCGGGCGTGTACCTCGCACAGCTATGGCCTTGAGGTTCTTGGACCCCATGACTGCACCCATGCCAGTTCGCCCGTTGAAATGCTTGAGTTCATTCGTAATGCAGGCGTATCTGACAAGGTTCTCGCCGGCTTGACCGATCAGCGCGATCCTGACCTTGGGGTCCCCGAGCTCCTCTCTGATGGCCCGCTGAGCCTCGCCTGTTTCGGTGCCCCACATAGCCGTGGCATCCCGCAGTTCGTACTCCCCATCGCAGATCCACAGGTATGTCGGCTCGGGAGATCGGCCAGTAATGACAATGGCGTCAAAACCGGCGTACTTCAGTTCTGTTCCCCAGAACCCTCCTGCCTGACTGTCGCCTATGGCGCCGGTGAGAGGCGACTTAGCAGTGACGTTAAAACGCGAAGCTCCGCTTATCGGCGCCCCTGTAGTCGCTGAGGTTGCGAATACGAGCACATTGCGCGGATCAAACGCGTCGACTCGGGGCGGCATTTTCGTCAAGGCATAGTACACACCGAGAGAACTACCCCCGATGTACTTGCGGTAGAAATCTTCGCTCGGCTCCTCCACATGACACCTTCGGCTGGTCAGGTCGACATGAAGGATTCTGCCGCAGTACCCATACATAATGGTATCCCTCCTTCGCCTG
>DAOTAC010000338.1:0-2073 GCA_035382325.1 Bacillota bacterium
GGCCGATATGTCGACCACCTGGCTCGCCGCTGCCGTCCCGTGGCCGAAGCCTTTCTCAATTGTGCCGATGAGGTTTCTTATGAGCCAGGGGCCTGTGAGATTCGCGGCAGTCACTCCCAGCATTGCGATGAGAGCTATCACCATCCAGCGCCAGTAGTCACGTGATATCGCTACGAGACGGGCTATGTGTCGCAAAACCGAGTCACCTCATCATGAGTGTTCGACCTTTTGGGAAGACCTCCTGCGAAGCAGCCCGCCGGCTGCGTATCACTGCGCATATTGCACTGTGGGCGTCTACGTGACATAATCATCGCAGAAAAGGTGGTTGCTATATGCTCAAGAAGATCAATGCACTGTTCGGCGCCCAAGACATGACCGTAGGGCAGCCGATGTCTGCCTTACTGAGGTTCTCCATCCCCCTGCTTATCGGCAACCTTGCGCAGCAGATGTACAGCACGGTGGATTCGGTCATTGTAGGTCGTTACGTGGGTGACAAGGCCCTTTCGGCCATCGGCACGACGCTCCCAATCATCAACCTGCTCCTTGTGCTGTTCATGGCAGTCTCGACAGGCGCAGGAATCATGGTGGCGCAATACTACGGGGCTAAGGCCAAAGAATCGCTGTCGCGTTCGATTGGCAATGCGATTACCCTGGTCTGCGTGTCGTCACTTGTGGTCATGGCGATCGGTATACCCCTGTCGGGTTCGCTGCTTAGGCTGACACGGACGCCTGTGGAGACGTTCGATATGGCCCGATCCTACCTTACTATTATCCTTTGGGGAGTCTTGGGGCTCGGGTTCTACAACATAGTATCAGGAATCTTGAGGGGACTGGGCAATTCTGTCTTTCCGCTGCTGACTCTGTTGCTCACATCATGTCTGAACATAGTCCTGGACATCTGGTTTGTGGCAGGCCTGGACATGGGAGTCGCAGGCGCGGCCTGGGCAACGATCATCTCCGTAGCTATCTCAGCCATTGTATGCATCGTTAAGCTGTGGAGAATGAAGGACGTCGTGCAGATAGACGCGGCGAATCTGATCCCCAGCAAGAAACTGACCGCCCAGCTGTTGCGGTTGGGGCTGCCGGCGGGCATTACACAGGCGGTCTTCTCAATGTCTATGGTGTTCGTGCAGGCGCTGGCCAACAGCATGGGCTATCAGGTGGTCACCTGTACCACGGCAGTCATGCGCATCGACGGGTTCGCAATGATGCCCAACTTCACCTTCGGCATGGCTATCGCCACCTTCGTCGGCCAGAATATTGGGGCGGACAGGATGGACCGTGTTCACCAGGGATCGAAAGACATGCTGAAAGTGAGCTTGCTCACCTCGTTCGTGCTGGTGGCGTCATTGTTGGTATTCGGCAAGTACCTGATCAGCATGTTTACCACCACGGAAGAGATTATCAACCTGGGCGTAAGGCAGATCCGCATACTGGCCGCCGGCTATGTGGCCATGGCGATCACCCAGGTATATGGCGGGATCATGCGCGGTGCGGGCGACACCATGCCGTCCATGTGGATTTCGATGTTTACTACGGTCGTGGTACGCGTGCCCCTGGCGTATCTTTGGGCATGGCTCACCAGGAGCCAGGCGTACCCTGCAGGATCGCCTGACGCGCTGTTCTTCGCGCTTCTCGTAAGCTGGACCGTAGGGGCTGCCGCCACCTACCTCTGGTACCGCCGGGGAACCTGGCGAGATAAGTCGCTAGTACGGTCGTCAGCGCCGTTGACGGCGTAGGCCCAAGGCACATCGGCGTAGTTGGCAGACAAACACCTGTAGCGCCGGCGTTCTCCGACGACGCAGGTCCTTGCCCAAATCACCGCACCTCATGGCCTCCGACCCCCGGCTAGCCCAGCGCAAGACGGGCCTTCACCGCCCAGTCCGGATCGCTGAGCAGTGCTCGACCTATGCCAACTAGGTCAGCTTTGGATTGCCGTATTATGGCATCGGCCGTGGCGGGTCTCTTGATGCCGCCGGTCACGATCACAGGCGCTCCGCAGACCGCTTTCACCCGGCTGCTGATGTCGATGAAGAAGCCTTCACCCTTCCACTCGAAGGGCTGATACCCTCT
>DAOTAC010000339.1:0-2045 GCA_035382325.1 Bacillota bacterium
TTCTTTTGTACGCAGGTTCGCGCCGGAATCACCTAGCTAGCGCAACCTACACCTCGGCCTCCCTGACGCCGCGCGTGGGCGCCGGCGGATGAAGGGGGCTTTGTAATGGATGCACAGTGAATGGAGGCTACTTCCTTGATTCGACCCTCATTGGAGGAACTCATCCCAATGGCCGATAGCCGTTATACGCTGGTAGTGATGGCTGCCAAGCGCGCGCGGACTATCATGAATGTCCAGCAGAAGCGGGGCGGAAGTCTCGCTGAAAAGCCGGTTACGCGCGCTCTGCGCGAGATCGCCGACGGGCAGATCGACTTCTACCGTCCTGCTCCGGGCGAGGTAGAGGAGACTGGCGACGGCTTTCAGATGCCGGATGCCCCCATCGATCGCGATGAGCCTCTGGCAGACCTCTTCGCGCAGCTGGGCGGCAGCTCCGACGGCAGGTGACGCCGCTTGGACGGTGTATGCGTATTCGGGGTGACCGGGGGTATCGCAGCCGCCAAGGCCACACTCGTCGCCAGCATGCTGGCTGGGCAGGGGCTGGACGTGCATGTGATCATGACCGAGTCGGCCTGCGAGTTTGTTACGCCCCTGACCTTCCGAACGCTTACAGCCAATCCAGTCACGGTGGACATGTTCGAAGAGCCGGGCCAGTGGAATGTAAAGCATGTGTCCCTGGCCCAGCGGGCTGATCTGTTCGTAATAGCTCCAGCCACCGCCAATTTCCTTGGCAAGACAGCCGCCGGCATAGCGGACGACATGCTCACCACCACGGTCATGGCCACTCGCGCTCCCGTCGTGATCGCCCCGGCAATGAACAGCAACATGTACGGTAACCCCATAGTCCAGCGGAACATCGCTTCACTCAAGGCCCTTGGCTATATGTTCGTGGGGCCCGAGTCAGGCCGCCTGGCCTGCGGCGATGAGGGCGCGGGGCGTATGGCCTCACCCGAACGGATCGTTGATTTCGCCATGCACGTGCTGCACGGTCGGGGTCGTCCGTCGCTTGCCGGCAGGCGCATCCTGGTGAACGCAGGGCCTACCCGCGAGCCCATAGATCCTGTCCGCTACATTACCAACAGGTCGTCTGGGAAGATGGGCTTCGCCATCGCCGGCGCGGCTGCGGCCAGAGGCGCCCAGGTTACTCTGGTGTCCGGGCCGACGAACCTGCCGGTGCCGGAAGGGTGCGCCCTCACTCCCGTGGAGACGGCCGAGGAGATGTACCAAGCCTGCATGATGGCGGCGCCCAACGCCGACATCATGATCGCCGCCGCTGCCGTCGCGGATTACCGCCCGGCCGACTACAGCCGGATCAAGATCAAGAAGACCGCGGGCGATATGAGCATCGAGCTGGAGCGCACCCGCGATATCGTCGCCGAGCTTGGGCGGACCAAAGGAACGCGCGTCATCGTCGGCTTTGCGGCCGAGACGAACGACCTGCTCGCCAACGCCCAGGCCAAACTGGCGTCTAAGAACCTAGATATCATCGTTGCCAACACGGTGGGCGGTGAAAAGTCCCCGTTCGGCTCTGACGACAATACTGTCACTCTGCTTCGCCCAGGCCTTGAGCCTGAGGCGCTTCCTGCCATGTCCAAACTGGCATTGGCCCACGAAATACTCGACAGGGCCGCCTCCATCATCCGCAAGTAGACTGCAGACTCCAAGCTATTCCGATGATTCATGCATCTTTACCGGAAGGATTCCCGATAGGAGCGTAGAACATCCATTCTTGTGGAGATGATGAACTTTGTCGCGACCTGGCCACAAGAGGCTTGGAGACAGCTTGGTCGACTCGGGAGCCATAACACTTGAGCAGCTAGATGACGCTCTGGTAGTGCAGCGGCGCACAGGTGAGCGGCTCGGACGTGCCCTCGTGAAGCTGGGCTACACTACCGATGCTACGATTGCCGCGGTGATCGAGCGTCAGTTCGGCGTACCCCGCATCAGCTTGAGCGAGTATGTGGTCGCTAGCGATATGATAGCTCTGGTGCCGGAGGCCATGGCCAGGAGGTACAAGGTCTTGCCTGTGGAGATCACAGGCAACAAGC
>DAOTAC010000340.1:0-2040 GCA_035382325.1 Bacillota bacterium
TAGAACGAGATCGCCCATCTTGCTGGCTTCGTTCACGACTCTCTTGACCTTGACATCAGGGTACATCTTCTCAAATTCGGCAATGTACTTGTTCTCAATCGCCGTCCTGTTGTCGTCGGTGTGAGTCCAGTAAGTGATTTCAATGACTTTCGCTGCGTGTGCCCCAAGACTGAGCGACATAACGAGGGCAAGCACCAGCAGGCACGATAATCTCTTCACGTAGGTCCCCTCCCAGTCGATTTCTCAGTATACTAGCTAACCCTCCCGATCCGCACTGGATTCGCGCCGCGTCACCTCCCCGGGAAGGTTCATGGTAGTCCATCATTATGAGAATTCGTCAATGCGAGGAAGAGTCCTGCGCAGCTAACCTCCAAGTCATGACCTGCTGTGGTCTCCAGATATCACAACGGGCCTTACCTTCTCCGCCTATCCCATACCTCCGGGTTCACGATGTTCGGCGGTATCTCGCCCCTTATGGCAGCGCACGCATTCTCTGCGGCCATGGTAGCCATCTTGGTTCTGGTTTCCACCGACGCGCTCGCGATATGCGGGACCATGACGACATTGGCTAGCTTCTCAAGGCCCGGTTCGAACTGAGGTTCGCGCTCGAACACGTCCAGACCAGCGCCGGATATGAGCCCGGCCTTCAGCGCCCTGACCAGAGCCTTTTCGTCGACTACAGGCCCTCGGGATGTGTTGATCAAGATCCCAGTTGTTTTCATGAGCTCAAATTGCGCGTCGCTGATCAGGTGGTGGGTCGACTCCATAAGTGGCACATGCAAGCTGACGAAGTCCGATTCCCTGAGCAGATCGGGCAGCTCTCTGTACTCCGCTCTGTACGCCTTCTCCAGTTCCTCCGAAGCGCGCTGTGCATCGTGGTACAGGATCTTCATCCCAAACCCTAGCCCGCGTTGGGCCATCGCCTGACCGATGCGTCCGAAGCCAACAAGGCCAAGAGTCTTGCCATGGACATCTCTACCCAGAAAGAGCATGGGGCCCCAACCCTCGTACTTGCCTGCACGCATGAACCCGTCAGCCTCTACGACCCTACGGGCACACGCCATCAGTAGCGTAAACGCCAAATCCGCAGTGGTCTCTGTCAGAACGCCCGGAGTGTTAGTGACCGGTATGCCGCGCTCAGTCGCGGCGGCAACGTCGATATTGTTGAAACCCACAGCGTAGTTGGCTATGACCTTGAGGCGCGGCTCGGCATCCATGACCCCGGCGTCTACTGTATCGGTAAGCAGAGCCAGCAGGGCATCCTTGCCCCGGATTCCGGCGAGAAGCTCCTCGCGCGTGGCCACTCTGTCATGGGGATTGACCTCGACATCGTACTCTTCCGCCAGAAGATCCAGCCCCGCCTGGGGCAGCATCCTTGTTACGTATATTCTCGGTTTCATCCACGCACCTCAGTTCTTGCTCCGTATTTCGACTCCGGCCAGGCCCTCGAAGAAGGTCATGATCGCACCGTGGTCCAGACCGCCCTTACCCTGAACCCGCAGAGCCTGCATGACCTGGGCCACAAGGCCGGTGAATGGCAGGGGCACATCCAGAGCCTTTCCTGTCTGCAGCGCATTGGCCAGGTCCTTGATATGAAGGTCAATACGGAAACCCGGGTCGAACTTGCGCTCGACGACCAGGGGAACCTTGGCGTTCATGACAGTGCTTCCGGCAAGGCCTCCGCGTATAGCAGCGAAGATCACGTTTGGATCTACCCCGGCCTTGGTTCCAAGGACAAAAGCCTCTCCCACTGCAGCGATATTCAGGGCGACTACGATTTGATTGCACAGCTTCACTGTGTTCCCGGCACCTATGTCGCCTACCCTCACAACTGAAGAGCCCATGACCTTCAGCATGTGATAGCACTCGTCGAAATCGTTTTCATCGCCTCCGACCATTATGGAGAGGGTAGCGGCCACCGCGCCGGGTTGCCCGCCGCTCACAGGCGCATCGAGCATGCGCACGCCACGCTTGCGCGCCTCCTCGGCCACTTCCTGCGAGGTGCCCGGCGCGATCGAACTCATATCCACGATAATAGAG
>DAOTAC010000341.1:0-2020 GCA_035382325.1 Bacillota bacterium
ACATCAACGTCACCCGCGACAATGACATCACCACCGGCATCATATACTCCTCGGTCCTCTCCAAAGAGAGACGCGGCGACTACCTCGGCGGAACCGTTCAAGTCATCCCCCACATCACCAACGAGATCAAAGATCGCGTTACTCGCCTCGGGCAAAACGGATCGGATGTTGTCATTGTCGAGGTAGGCGGCACGGTAGGCGATATAGAGAGCTTGCCGTTTCTTGAGGCTCTCAGGCAGCTCAGAACTGAGGCGGGCCGCGAAAATGTGATGTATATCCACGTCACGCTCGTGCCGTATATCTCCTCCGCGGGTGAGTTCAAGACCAAGCCTACGCAGCACTCAGTCAAGGAGCTTCGTAGTATAGGACTTCAGCCCGACGTGATCGTCGCCAGGTCCGACCGTCCGCTTCCAGCCGATATCAAGAGCAAGATCGCTCTGTTTTGCGACGTGGAACCGGAAGCCGTGATATTCAACCCCGATGCTCAATCCATATATGAAGTGCCCCTCATCCTGCAGCAGGAGGGCCTGGATGAAATCGTCGTAAAGCGCTTGGAGCTGGCATGTCCCGCACCCGAGGCGGACATGTCCGCGTGGCGGCAGATGGTAACCAGGCTCAAGAGCATCAAACGCTCAATCCGGGTGGCGCTTGTGGGCAAGTATGTTGCACTGCCGGACGCATATCTCAGCGCAGTTGAGGCGCTTCGCCACGCGGGGATCGAAAACGGCGTGCAGGTGGAGATAGATTGGATCGATTCCGAGGCCCTGACAAGTTATGCTCAGGCTGAGCAGGCGCTTTCCAGGGCGCACGGCGTTCTGGTTCCCGGCGGATTCGGCCCGCGCGGGGTGGAGGGCAAGATACTGGCGGCTCGATATGCCCGCGAGCACAAGGTGCCATTCCTCGGGCTATGCCTGGGGATGCAGTGTGCTGTGATCGAGTTCGCGCGCAATGTGTGCGGGCTCCGTGGCGCCAACAGCACTGAATTCGATGCTGCCACCGCCCATCCTGTTGTCGACTTCATGCCGGGACAGCGTGGGATCGAGCGAATAGGCGGAACCATGCGTCTCGGCGTCTACCCCTGCGCTCTCGAGCCGGGATCGAAGGCGGCTAATGCCTATGGTGAGACCTTGGTGCATGAGAGGCATCGCCACCGCCATGAGCTCAATAACGCGTATGCCGACATCCTTGCCGAACACGGTCTGAGGTTCTCAGGGATAAGCCCCCAGCGCAACCTCATTGAAATTCTGGAGCTTTCCGATCACCCATGGTTCGTGGGGACGCAATTCCACCCCGAGTTCAAGTCCAGGCCGGGCAGACCTCATCCTCTGTTCCGGGAGTTCGTCGCAAAATCGCTCGAATACTCGAAATGTTGATAGCCGCCCTGTGCTGGGGATATGAAACCCGTTCCGCTGGGCACAATTGATTGTGGAATATGCGCCGGAGGATTTTGGCGTAACGCGGAGAATACGGTCTGTAAGCATGCCAGGCTGAGTGCGTGGCCGCACTATTTCCTCAAGCACGCCTCATCGGTTGAGCCATAAGCGTACCATTCGTATAGCTCCACAGGAGTTCCCTATTGTTTACGGCTGGGGGATTGCCCCTCGTAGGCGGTCCAGCCGCCCGGAATATGCTGCCTGCCCGCTGATTTGTACTCTATTGTCCATATACCCTGAAAGGAAGATGCGCTACAGATGAATATCGCGGAGCTAGAGAAGAAGACCGTGTCCGAGTTGCATGACATCGCTAGGGACTTGGGCATACCCAGTCACTCGCAGTTGCGCAAACAGGAGCTGACATTTGAGATCGTCAAAGCGGCGTCTCAGAAAGAGGGGAATCTGTGGGCCGACGGGATTCTGGAGATCCTCCCCGAGGGTTTCGGGTTCCTGCGTGTGGGAGGGTTGACTCCCAGTTCAGACGATATCTACATCTCCCCCTCACAGATACGCAGGTTCGTGCTGCGCAAAGGAGACATGGTCTCGGGGCAGGTGAGGCCGCCCAAGGAGGGCGAGAAGTACTTCGC
>DAOTAC010000342.1:0-1925 GCA_035382325.1 Bacillota bacterium
AAGACCTTCGGCGCCGTGGCGTCGCTGTATCCTGAGGTCATCCAATTCGTGGTACGCGCAGATGGCCCCATCAAGACCTGGGCCGACGTCCGGGGCAAGAGAATCTCCGTGGGCGCCCCCGGCAGCGGCACAGAGGCGAACGCACGCCAGATTCTCGACATATACGGCATGACCTATGCAGATGTGGAGGAGCAGTTCCTCTCATTTGCTGAGAGCGCCAACCAGTTCAAGGATGGCCACATCGATGGGTTCTTCGTCACAGCCGGCGTTCCCAACCCGGGGATAACCGACGTGTCGACCCAGCATAAGATCAAGATCCTGTCGATGCCGGCCGACAAGATGAAGCAGCTTACCACCAAGTATCCGTTCCTAGTCGCAGCCACGGTTCCGGCCAACTCCTATCTGAACCAGACCGAAGCGGCGAGCACTCCCGCGGTCATGGCGATACTCATAGCGGGCAACGCTGTGCCTGAGGCCGATGTGTACCAGATAACCAAGATCCTCTTCGAAAACGACGGCGACCTCGCGAAAGCCCATGCCAAGGGAGCCGAGATCAAGCTGGCCACTGCTCTCAACGGGCTTTCGACGCCTCTGCACGCAGGGGCAGCCAAGTACTATCGGGAAAAGGGAATCCTCAAGTAAGGCCCATTAGTCTGTTTGACAACCGGCGCGCTGAGCGTCGCAGGTCTACGGTGAGCACCCAGCGTGCCTGACGAGGTGAACAGGAAGCGCGGCAGCGTATGAGAGAAGCTTGGAGCGCTGCCGCGCATTCATTCAGAAATGAGCATGAGGCCAAACCGTTTCCGACTGACCATGCCGATTCCCCTTGTAGTCGCGTTGGCAGTAGTTTCCGTGATAGTGCTCGTGATGGCGCTCGTGCGCCCACACGCCATGGTGCTTCAAGCAGTAGCCAGCGGAGGGCGGTTACTGTACGAACACCAGGTGGCGCCGGGCGATGAGTTTGAGATCAGTTATACGCACTCAGTAGCCAGGACCGTTGTTCTGGAGAAGTTTCGCGTCACACCTGATAGGCAGATTCTGCTGTATGAAACGGTCTATCAGGACTTTGGCGCAGGTCTGCCGAGCGAACTGGACGAAGGAGCGCAGGTGGAAGTGGGCCCCGGCGGAGTGCGAATCACCGGGATGAAGAGAGTCATGAGCTCAATTCCGCTTCGCGTCGGCAGTATTGCACGGCATCAGATCTCTTGTGGCAGCGATGTCGTCGACCTCATATCCCTGGTCGAATCTGGTGAGCGCGTCGACATTGCCGTTGCCGCGAAAGCCATGTTGCCGTACACGAGGAGGTAGTACTCGCTTTGGGCACCAATGATGACGACCGCAAGAGATTACCCGAAACCGAAGACGCAGTAGATATAGACGAGATACTCGCGAAATACGACCGCGAATCGGCCACTCGGCATCTGGCTGGCTGGTTGACATGGGCCGTAAGGATAATCGCCCTAGCATTCGCCATCTTCCAGCTTTACACCGCGATCCGGGGAGAGCGTCCGCCCCAGATTCAGCGCGTCACTCACCTAGGATTCGTCTTGACGCTGACCTACCTGCTGTATCCCCCAACCACGAAGGGGCGCGATAAGTTCTCATGGTTCGATCTGCTGCTTGCGATAGCCGGCGCAGGCGTGGCGGCCTATTATCTCACCAACTACCAGCATCTGATGACACGCGCCGGCGACTACACCACGATGGACATGTTCGTCGGAGCTATCGCCATCCTGCTCGTGCTGGAGGCTGCACGCCGGGTGGTAGGTCTGCCCATCGTGGTGATACTCTGTGTGTGCCTGCTCTATGCCTACTTCGGCAAACGGATGCCGGGCTTTTTGAGGCACCGCGGGGCATCCTTTGAACGCCTCACCACCCACATGTTCTTCACCACTGAGGGCATACTCGGCATACCGCTTGGTGTG
>DAOTAC010000343.1:0-1892 GCA_035382325.1 Bacillota bacterium
CTGCTGCATCTAGCCACTTCGCTGTGCGCAAAGAGGAGCGGGGAGGCAGAACCCAGGTGGGCATCTGGCATCTGGACCGGGACGAGCGCGTGGCTGAGGTAGCAAGAATGCTGGGTGGCGACAGCCCCTCCGCGCTTACGGTGGCGCACGCGCAGGAGATGCTAGAAAAGCTCGATGGAGGCAGGATTTGAGTCTCTTTTGTGGAAAATCCGCTATATAGCCATTTCGCTCAGGGGAGGGAGGACTCGGGCCGCCCGCTTGGGCGGCTACGGCCGAATGTGGTGAGGTTAAAGGACCACCCTATTCTGGAATTCCCGACGGGACGGGAGGTAGTGTTCACTTTCAACGGCAAGGAGATCCAAGGTATCGAGGGAGAGCCCATTGCGGCAGCTCTGCACGCTGCCGGTGTAAGAGTCCTCCGTCACAGTCCGAAACTCGGGCGTGCGCGGGGGTTCTTTTGTGCCATCGGCACCTGCTCATCCTGCCTGATGACTGTGGACGGTGTTCCCAATGTACGCGTATGCACTGAGCCTTTGAAGCAAGGGATGGTAGTCGAGACTCAGAAAGGCCACGGCCACTTGCCCATTGACTGAGGCGGGGCTGAGTAAGGACGGTGACGCAATTGAGAGAAGTTGACATTGCCGTTATCGGCGCCGGGCCTGCAGGGTTAGCAGCCGCCCTGGCGTGCGGCAGATCGGGAGCCACGACTCTTCTGGTTGACTACATGGATGCCCCCGGAGGCCAACTGATCAAGCAGACTCACAAGTTCTTCGGGTCGGAGCGGCAGTTCGCGGGCACTCGCGGGATTCAGATCCCCGACATCTTCATTAACCAGCTTTCTAAGATGCCGAACGTAGCACTGATGTGGGGCGCAAATGCGTCTGGCTACTATGCGGATTCCGGAGTGCTTACGCTGGAGGATGGCGGCAAGTTCATCAAGGTGAAGGCAAAACGAGTGATTATTGCGACAGGCGCTGCCGAAAAGGCGCTGGCGTTCGAAAACAACGATCTGCCGGGCGTGTATGGGGCGGGCGCGGTACAGACCCTCATGAACGTGCATGGCGTGAAACCCGGCGACCGCGTGCTCATGGTGGGCTCGGGGAACATTGGATTGATCGTAAGCTACCAGCTCATTCAGGCGCACGTTGAGGTGGTCGCATTGGTGGAAGCCGCCGGGTGCATAGGTGGATATCTGGTGCATGCGGCCAAGCTTCGCAGGGCCGGGGTGCCGATTCTGACATCGCACACCATCGTCCGGGCGCTCGGCGAACAGACGGTGCGAGGCGCGGTAGTCGCCCAGGTAGACCATTCCTGGCAGGTAAAGCCGGGATCCGAGCGCGAAGTAGCGTGTGATGTGATATGCCTTGCAGTGGGGCTTACTCCTCTGGTGGACATGATGTGGCAGGCTGGGTGCGAGATGAGGTACGTGCCGGCTCTGGGTGGGCATGTTCCGGTTAGGGATGAGAACATGCGAGCCTCGAACCCTGCCGTGTATGTGGCGGGCGATGCAGGCGGAGTGGAAGAGGCCAGCTCGGCCATGATCTCCGGCGAGATCGCCGGAATATCTGCGGCCAAGTCGCTCGGGTTCGAAGTCGAAGGGGCCGATGCGCGTCTTTCGCAGCTTAAAGCGGATCTGGCTGCGATAAGGTCGGGCCCCACCGGTGAGAAGATCTGCGCAGGCATCGAGCGTGCCATGGTGTGCGGAGGTGAGTGGTGATGGCCGAACGAGAGACCCAGGACGACAACATCGTTATCTGCAGGTGCGAAGACATCACGCTTTCCGAAATCAGGGACCTGATCGCGCAGGGCTATCACACCATCGACGAGATCAAGAGGGTGTCGAGGGCCGGTATGGGGCCGTGCCAGGGCAGAACGTGCCGTCAGCTGATAGC
>DAOTAC010000344.1:0-1823 GCA_035382325.1 Bacillota bacterium
CGTCACGGGTACGATCGAGTTTCCGGTTGGGACAGCCTACATACTGACTGACAAGTACTCGACCTATGGCGACATCAGTGGTTCTGTAAAGATAGCAATACCCGGGTCCTTGGCCGTCGACAACAAGTTCTTCAAGGTCGGAAGCTCTATCTTCACTGCTGAGTATGGCTCTTCGGACTCGAGCGTAGTATCAGTGGATGGGAATGGTCGCATGACTGTACGCAACGAAGGGCGAGCAGATATCACTGTTGCAATAGGCAGCGCCCGCATTCTCATTCCGGTCACGGTGACTAGGCTGCCGATAGGGCTGTACTCATCGAAGTCCGACATTGTGCAGGCTATGGGTTTCCCAGACGACATTACGCCAGTTGGTTATGGCACCGAACTGTGGAGATGGAACAAGCATTCGGATCTATGCTTGGCTGTTGGTGGCGTGCGCGTAGAAGTCCGCTCGAGGTGGAGTGGCAGATTCGATAGTATCTGGAAGTAGAGGTTGCCTGCGCTGCCGGAGGACTGCCCCTGCCGGTCGGGGGCTCTGCTGAGGTGGTGTCTGTTGAAGTCCTGCCCCGACTGCGGCACAGAGAACAGTGAGCTCAATGGATTCTGCTCCAAGTGCTCGGCCGCGCTGCCACGTAAGCTAAACATCTCATCCGCCCCGATTACGCCTCATGTGGAGAAACGCCAGGCATCCGATTCCGAGGCCAGCGAGACCGAGAGACTAATCAAGCGGACTGAGGGTCGCCTATCCGACATTAGCAGCCAGATGGTTTCGCACCGCTGCGGGTTGGCCGGCGCGCTCTCCGCCCTGCTGCCCGGATTGGGGCAGATATACGCTGGAGATATCATCAAGGGCATGGCCATGGTTGCCAGCTGGGTGGTCGGCGGGTTTTTCTATGGACGCTGGATTATCGCGTCGATCGGCGCCAGATCCGAGCTGTACCCGTGGGCAAACAGTTGGGACAGATCTGATCTTGGTCTTGGGCACCTGCTTGTCGGGCTTGTCATGATCGGGTTCTGGGTCTACGCCATAGTCGATGCCGCAAGCGCGCCGGAACGTCTGCGGTGATGAGCGTCTCCCTCCGCTCCCTCGCCTGGGCCTTCTCGATATGCCAGCACATGATGGAGCTGCGGGGCAGGCAACGTGACGCATCTGCAGCATAGATCGGAGGTGACGCCGTGCCACCGTACAACCGCTTTGAACGAGCTGCCTTGCAGGCGATACAGCAGGCCGTAGACGAGGCCGCCGATGGAGTCGCGTCTTTCACGTGGGACGAGCTAGCGGGAAAGGCGTCCTTGATGTAACGCCGCAATATTTCCAGGTTATCGCCATAGTAGAGTGCGTTCGCGTGTTCCTCAGCCATCGCCAAACCCTCTCCTAACGAACCGTCATCTTCCTTGCCTTCTTTCGCCAATCGTTGCTTTTCGCCTTTTCTCGAAGTCAAACGCCTTGCGCCCGTGCTGTCAGTTCGTCTGGAGCCGCTGAAACCTTGCTGCCAGCGCGAGTAGTACTGTGAGTGCGGAATGCGGCGCTTAACTGGCACCATGGGTACTAGTCGCCCAGTCAGAACATCGCGGAGCATCACGGGCCGAATCACCGCAACATTTCGCAAGTTTGCGTTACCCCCGGTCATGTGCGGGCCCTTCCGGGGTGAGCAGTTGCCCGCCTTCGGTCCCGCTTGCCGCCAGCCGCCCGCCCGTCAGGGGGGCCGTGTCCGCGCGCGTAGGAGCCTCTAGAAACTCGGGAAACGCTGTACCCCCTCCATACCCCATGGGGCACTTTTCTTGCAATGAGCTGCCCGCCACGGTCGCAGAAGCGCCCGCCT
>DAOTAC010000345.1:0-1778 GCA_035382325.1 Bacillota bacterium
GAACATGGAGAGCTGGACGCAGCTTCTTTGCAGCGCCGACGATGCGATACTCGTCGACAACGTGCTGGGCATGCACACCCAGGATCCGACTAACGGCAACTTTTCGCTGGCTGTTCCAGACGGTATTGTCGTGCGCGCGGGGCAGTTCGCGGGGGCAGCCAAGGTGGTCATATCAGGTAATTTCTTCAAGATCCTGAACCAGGTCGATACCAGGTTTGCTATGAGCGAGGATGATCCCAACCCCGGTATCGAGCTCACATGTCATGTGGAGAGCTGACGGTGGAGATCAGCGTGCTGTCAGTGCACGGAGCTTGTGGGAAATAGCGGAGGTGGAAGTGTATGAGGCTTGCGATAATCGGTGGGACAGGTGTATATGACCCGGCTATTCTGGACAATGTCAGGGAGGCGACTGTGCAGACGCCTTACGGGCCGGCGAGCATGAAGATCGGGTCATACCGTGGGCAGGAGATTGCGTTTGTGGCCAGGCACGGATTCGGGCACACTGTGCCCCCGCACATGATCAACTACAAGGCCAACATTGCGGCTCTCAAGATCCTGGGTGTAGAACGTGTCATAGCTACATCCGCAGTGGGTTCACTTAACCCCGAGATGAAGCCGGGCATGTTCGTCTTCGTGGACCAGTTCATAGATTTCGCCAAGTCACAGGTGAGAACATTCTTTGACGGTGGAGAGCATGGAGTCGTACACCTCGATTACACCGAGCCGTACTGCCCCACGATCCGCGCCAAGATGGAGGAGGGCGCGCGCGCCCTTGGAATCGAAGCGATTAATGGCGGGTGTTACGTGTGCCTAGATGGGCCGCGGTTCGAGACGCCAGCCGAGATCCGTATGTTCGCGAAACTCGGAGGCGACCTTGTGGGCATGACGGGCGTTCCCGAGGTGGTCCTAGCGCGAGAGGCTCAGCTATGCTACGCTTCCATAGCCATGGTTACGAACTGGGCTTCCGGCATCTCAGACACCGCCCTTACGCACCAGGAAGTGGTAGACATAATGCAGGCAAACGGAGAGAAACTGCGCGCCGTAATCATGTCGGCCATCGATAACCTGCCCCTTGAGCGCGGATGCGCCTGCGCCGAGGCCGGCGTGGAAATGCCGTGGCTTGCGGAGTACAAAGAAGGGGGATCGCGATGGCAGCGGTAGGCGACCTGATCATAGATGATGTCACTGTGATCACGATGGACTCCGAGCGTCGCATGATGCGCAATGCAGCCGTCGTTGTCGAGTCAGGCGCCATTGTCTACGTAGGGCCTGCGACTGGGCTGCTTGAAGCGTCGGACGGGGGGCCATGGGCTGGGCTCACGAAGCGGCTTGAGCGGATGCCGCGTCTTCAGGGCCGGGGCCGGATCGCCATTCCAGGCTTGGTGAACGCGCACACGCATGCCGCCATGGTGCTGCTTAGGGGATATGCCGACGACCTGATGCTCCAGGAGTGGCTTACTACCAAGATCTTTCCTATCGAGGCCAGGCTAACTCCGGATGACGTGTACTGGGGGAGTCTGGCAGCCTGCGCAGAGATGATCAAATCAGGCACCACGGCCTTTGCCGACATGTATTTCTTCATGGACGAAGCCGCGCGGGCGGTGGAGAAATCGGGAATGAGGGCTAGCCTATCGGTGGGAATGGGGAGCCTCGCGGTTAGTGCGGAGGATCCGGACGGCCCCGACAGCTTGGACAGCTCGGGCTTGGGCGGCTTCGGGGCGGTGCTTGAGCGCGGAGCCGCTTTGTGCGAAAGATGGAATGGCGCAGCGGGCGGCAGG
>DAOTAC010000346.1:0-1766 GCA_035382325.1 Bacillota bacterium
CGATGGTCGACACACTCCATCATGCGCTGTTATTCCTCGCCTGCCATAGACTTGAGCACCTGCTCAAGCTGCCTCTGGTATTTATCATAGCCCGCCAGATCGCCCTCGCGCAGTCGCTCCTGCGCCTTCCGGTAGAGATCGAGAGCCGCGCCCGCGGATTGACTGACCTGCCTATCAACTGACTGACCCGCCTGGCCAGGCATGCCGATCTCCGCAGACGCACCCGTAGTCCTCCTCCGCCCGACCAGCGCCTCCAGCGCTTCAGGCAGGTCAGATCCGATCTCCACTCGGGTGCCGTCGGACACGATCACCCGCTTCAGCTGGGGTAATTGGCTTGCCTGCGCCGCCAAGAACAGCGGTTCCACGTAGAGTATGCTGCCATTTATCGGGTAGACGAGAAGGTTGCCGCGGATAACAGTAGATCCGCTCTGATTCCACAGCGAAAGCATCTTGGATATCTCGGCATCCTGGTCGATCTGGGCCTCAATTTGCATCGGCCCAAACACCACTCGCTGCTTGCCGAAGTTAACCGCGACCATGCGCCCATACTCGTCCGCATCGGAGCTGACAGCAAGCCAGGCGACCATGTTGTCTTTGCGCGAAGGCGTGAACGGGGTAAACAGCACGAAGCTGACTCCCGATTCGCCCGGCAACTGCATGTTCACGTAGTACGGGCTTACCTCTTGCTGCTGACCTTTGTAGATCTCCCGGGGTAGGCCCCATAGGTCTTCTTTGTTGTAAAACACCTCGGGATCGGTCATGTGGTACATTGCATACATCCGAGTCTGTATCTTGAACAGGTCTTCAGGATACCGCAGGTGCTGCCTGATCGACTCGGGCATCTCGCTTGCCGGCCTGAACAGCCCCGGGAAGACCTTAGCGTATGTTACGGCTATCGGGTCATCGGGGTCGATGAGGTAGAAGTTGACTTCCCCTGTATAGGCATCGATCGACACCTTCACCGAGTTTCTGATGTAGTTGAGGTGATCTCCGAAACGTTCAGCATAAGGGTACGCAGTGGACGTGGTCATCCCATCTATCAGCCACATCAGCCGACCGTCGGCGATGAAGGCGTATGGATCTCCGTCATACTGCAAGAACGGAGCAATTCTGCGCACACGTTCGCGGATGTCGCGCGCAAAGAGCATTCTACTATCGGGCGTGATGTCGCGCGAGAAGATTATCTTGGAATCATTGAACCGCGTCGCAAACAGCAACCTCCGGAAGAGGTACCCCATGCGTATGCCGGAGTCCGCGTCGTATCTTGAGTACTCGTTAGAGTCGCCCACAGGGTAGTCGAACTCCTCAGCCCTGGTATTCACTATGACCCAGTCCCCGGTCAGCTCGCCGAAGTATATCTCGGGGCGGTCAAGACGCATGTCGGCCGGAGACCGCGGCGGAATATCGGCCACCAGGAACGTGGGAAGCCCATCTTGGCCAATCTCGTTGACCGGGCTTGCGCAGGCGCCGTAGCCGTGGGTGTACTTCAACCGTGTGTTCACCCATGTCTGGGCCTGCGATGGCAGGCGGCTCACATCCATCTCTCTGGCTGATAGCATGACCTGCGTCGTCTTGCCATCAATGGTGTACCTGCCAATGTCGATATCTGCGAAATGGTAGTACAGACGCATCTCCTGAAGCTGTTCAAAAGTGGAGAGGAGGGGATCCCAGTCCCATAGCCTCACGTTGGCCAACGTGTCTTCAGCCCCCTCGAGCTTGGCCGCGGTGATGCCTTCAGTCACTGCGTATTCCTTCTCTTCCACCAG
>DAOTAC010000347.1:0-1764 GCA_035382325.1 Bacillota bacterium
GGACTGCTGCAACATCCATGCATATGCGGCTGAGCCGGACCGGAATCCGAAGGCAATCACTTAGCACCAGCATAACGCCTTCCAGGGCCCCTTCTCCCAGCCCACCGCTGACGTACAGGCCCACGCCCACGCCCATCATGAGTATGGCTGCCGCCGTCATGGCCACCGTGGACAGAAGGCTCACAGGCCGGGGAGCAAACCGCAGCACGATGTCGGCAGACCCGCCCACAAGCACCGCGTTGAGCAACGTACCGATGCCAATATGGCTTCGGTCTGCAACAAGGAGAAGTATGAGGAGCCCGGCGCCCACCAGCTGGGTGGCCACGCCTACGGTAGCGCCGGTTCGGTTTGAAATGCCCAGAGCCAACACGGTGAAAGGATCGGCTCCTACGTCTGCCCGAACATATAACGCAATGCTCGCACCGAGCACAAATAGCCCGACCAACACCATCGCGACCCGAGCTACCGGGCCCGGCGAGATTGTCGGGCTCGAGTTCCGTGTCTGGCTCGAGCCGGAGTCTGAAGCGTTCATATGCCGCGCTCCGCGAAGAACTTGCTTCCCCTGGTCTCACCCAGGGCGCGTTCGAGTGTTTGGGCCACATACTCCACTTCATCGCAGGTAATGTGATTGTGGAACGGTATGGCTATACTGGTCCGCCCGGCCAGTTCAGTCATGGGGAAATCGCCTTCCTTGAAGCCGAACGCGTCGCGGTAGTAAGGCTGCAGGTGAATGGGGGTGAAGTAAGGACGGCACCCTATGTTCGCCTCCTGGAATCGCTGCATTACGTGATCGCGTACTGCCGACTGTCGGTCGTGTGACTGCTCGTCAACGCCGACGCGTATGACGTACACAAACCAGCTCATCCTGGTGACGTCCGGATCTACCTGGGGCAATTCGACACCCGGTATCTTGGGCAAGCGTTCGTTATACATGTCGGCCACACGCTGGCGCTTGGCGATAATCTCGTCGATCCTGGACATCTGCACAGCGCCCAGAGCAGCCGATAGCTCGTCCATTCGGTAGTTGTAGCCCAGGCGCTCATGGGATAGCCACACCCCGGTCTCTCCGCGCCCCTGATTGCACATACTCCTCGCTAGGAAGGCCGTGCGGTCATCGTTCGTAACCACCATGCCCCCCTCGCCCGTAGTGATCTGTTTGTTCGGGTAAAACGCAAAGACCGCGCCATCACAGAAGGCGCCGTTGCCGGTGCGCGTTCCCTTGTATTCTGAGCCCAGCGACTCGCAGGAGTCCTCAATGACTCTGAGGCCGTGCCTTGAGGCGATCTCCCGAATATTGTCGAGCCTGGCGGGCCGACCAAATGCGTCCACCGGCAAGATGGCCTTAGTGCGGGGAGTTATCGCGTCTTCTATGAGACTCGAATCTATGTTCGCCGTGCTAAGCTCAATGTCCACAAATACGGGCCGGGCCCGCTCATACACAATGCAGTTGCTGGACGCAATGAAGCTGAATGGGGTTGTTATGACCTCGTCGCCCTCGCCGATTTCGAAGGCGCGCACCAGCAGATGCAGCCCGCTTGTCCCGCTGTTTACGGCAATCGCGTGCTTTGCCCCGACGTAGTCGGCGATCGCCTTCTCAAACCGCATGGCCCAGGGGCCTAGGGCCAATATGGGTGATTGGATAACCTCACTAACTGCGTCGATTTCGGCCTGCGTGATATCCGGACGCGCGAGATGAACCTGCAACTTGCGGCCCTCCTTAGGTAGTCCACTTCTGAAACCGCCCGGTGCCCGCCAAGCGGGTTC
>DAOTAC010000348.1:0-1681 GCA_035382325.1 Bacillota bacterium
CCGGAAGTCCAGGTGGCAATCTTGACGGAAAGGATAAACTACCTTACGGAGCACCTGAAGACGCACAAGAAGGACCACCACTCCAGGCGGGGTCTGCTCAAGATGGTCGGCCGAAGGCGAGCGCTCTTGGATTACCTCAAAGATGCTGACATCGAGAGGTACAGGGCCATTGTGGAGCGACTGGGGTTGCGCAAGTAGGGGAAGTGCTACGGAGAGCGGGTGTCAATCTTCCCGCTCTCTTGCTTGTAGACGACGCGCTACGTATTGAGGAGGTAGGTGACTGAATGCGTCAAACGTTCGAGACGATCATAGCAGGAAGGAAGCTGTCAGTTGATACCCATTACCTCGCGGGGCAGGCCGGGGGGTCTGCACTGGTGCGGTACGGCGATACGGTGATTCTGGTCACTGCGACGGCTTCCAAGGAACCGAGAGAGGGCATCGACTTCTTTCCGCTTCTAGTTGACTACGAGGAGAGGCTATATGCAGTAGGCAAGATCCCCGGAGGGTTCATCAAGCGCGAGGGTCGTCCAAGCGAAGCTGCCATTCTGGCCGGCAGGCAGATCGACAGGCCCATACGCCCTCTGTTTCCCGAGGGCTTCAGAAATGACGTTCAGGTGGTAGCCACAGTCATGTCGGTGGAACCAGGGGTGGAGCCTTCGGTGCTTGCGATGAACGGCGCTTCTATTGCCCTCAGCATATCCGACATACCCTTCGACGGACCCATTGCCGGAGTAAAAGTGGGCCTTGTGGACGGTGGGTTCGTGATCAACCCCAGCGCAGAGCAGCTGGATAGGTCCAGCTTGTCGCTGGTCGTTGCGGGTACCCGGGACGCGGTCCTCATGGTTGAAGCCGGCGCCAATGAGATCCCGGAGGAACAGGTGCTGGAGGCCATCATGCGCGGGCACGATACCATCCGGGAGATAATCGCTTTTCAAGACGAGATAATCGCCGCAGTCGGTGTGCCCAAACGGGAGTTTGTGGTGTTCGAGCCCGATCCGAAGCTTGCCGCGAAAGTCGAGGCGTTCGCTTATTCACGGATGGACGAGGCCGTGCGAAACCCCGACAAGGTGACGCGTGAAGAGCTGGTGGGGGGCGTCAGGCAGGAGACCATGGCTCACTTCGAAGAGGAGATGGGCGAAGATACTCCTCACAAAGACATAGAAGCCGTGCTGGACAGGATGCTAAAGCAAATAGTCCGGAAGATGATCGCTGTCGAGCACATTCGGCCAGACGGCAGGGCCCTTGATGAGATCCGCCAGATTAGCTGCGAGGTGGGCCTGCTCCCGCGCGTCCACGGGTCGGCTATGTTCAAGCGTGGCCAGACGCAGGTAGTCACCGCATGTACGCTGGGAGCAGTCGGCGAAATGCAGATCATTGACGATCTGGGCCTAGAGGAGTCCAAGCGCTACATACACCACTACAACTTCCCCCCTTACAGCGTCGGCGAGGTACGTCCCATCCGGGGTCCGGGCAGGCGCGAAATCGGCCACGGGGCCCTTGCGGAGCGGGCGCTTCTGCCGGTCATCCCTTCGGAGGAGGAGTTTCCCTATACCATCAGGCTGGTATCCGAAGTAGTGGAATCCAACGGCTCAACCAGCCAGGCGTCTGTGTGCGGCAGCACTCTTTCGCTGATGGACGCGGGCGTGCCTATCCGAAAACCAGTTGCCGGGGTCGCCATGGG
>DAOTAC010000349.1:0-1634 GCA_035382325.1 Bacillota bacterium
GCTGAGACCAAACTCCTATTGACGCAGCTCATCAGGCAGATGCAGGATGAGGAGTTGGATGAGTGATGGAGAGACTGCATGTGGAGGTTGCAGACCTCTCTATCGCAAAACACGGCGAGGAGCTATGCGGCGACCGTGTGGAGATCACCCGAAACGGCGGAGGGGTGACTGTAGTGCTCAGCGATGGGCTGGGCTCGGGGGTAAAGGCGAATATCCTCGCAACCCTCACAACCACCATTGCCGCCAGCATGCTCCGCGGCGGCGCCGCGATAGAGGACGTAGTCGATACGATAGGCCACACTCTGCCCATATGTAAGGTGCGGCAAGTGGCCTACTCAACGTTTACGATTCTCCAGATCGACTCGGACGGCAATGCATACCTGGTGCAGTTCGACAATCCTGACGCTTTCTACGTCGCGGACGGGCGTGTGAATTCGGTAAGCTGCGTCCGGCGTCAAGTGGCCGACAAGGTCGTGAAGGAGGCCCGGTTTAGGGTGAGTGCCGGCGACCACCTGTTTCTCGTGTCGGACGGCATAATCCACGCAGGGATAGGCGGCGTACTCAATCTGGGGTGGGGTTGGCCCAACGTGGCCGACTACATCCGCCGTATTACGCAGCAGGAGAAGCGCGCATCGATGTTGGCTAGATGGATGATAAACGTGTGCGATCAGTTTTATGGGGGAAAGCCGGGCGATGATGCGACCTGCGTGGCCATCACCGTGCGTGAACCCCGTTATGTTACGGCGGCGGTGGGTCCGCCCAGAAACCCCGAGGACGATCCAAAGATGGTGGCAAGACTGATGGGGTCGCCCGGAACGCGGGTGGTATGCGGCGGAACTACCGGCAAGATCGTGGCCCGCGAGACGGGCGCAAAACTTGTGGTGGACCTGGCTAGCATGGCCCCGGGCGTGCCGCCCACTGCGACTATTCGAGGCACTGACCTGGTTACCGAGGGCATTATCACGCTATCGAAAGCCGTGAGGAAGCTGGCAAGCCCTGAGGAAGCATACGGCAGAGACGGCGCCAGCAGGCTGGCGCGGGTCTTGCTAGATGCGGATCATGTGGAGTTCCTGGTGGGAAAGGCGGTGAACCCTGCGCATCAGAACCCGAACCTGCCCATCAGCATTACTCTCAAGGAGCAAGTGATGCAGGACATTGCCAGGATTCTTAGCGAGCTCGGGAAGGAAGTCAAGATTGCCTATTACTGATCCATATCTGATCTGGGGTGAGGAGGAAGCATGACACCTGTTGAAGTGGCGCAGAGGAAGTTCGAGCGCGTGAACGAGATAATCGCGGAGCACGGTCGTGAGCAGTCCGCTCTCATACCTATTCTTCAAGAGGTCCAGGCGGAGTACAGGTATCTTCCAGAGGAGATCCTGACCTACATCGCTACGGCCATGGGTCTGTCGGCTGCCACAGTGTTCGGCGTGGCTACATTCTATGCCCAGTTCTCGCTGGAGCCCAAGGGCAAATATGTGGTGAGAGTGTGCGATGGCACGGCATGCCACGTGAGGCATTCGATGTTAGTATACCAGGCGATCCGTTCCAAACTGGGGCTTAAAGACGGAAAATTCACAACGCAGGACATGATGTTCACCGTAGAGACGGTTGCGTGCCTTGGTGCGTGCGGAGTT
>DAOTAC010000350.1:0-1594 GCA_035382325.1 Bacillota bacterium
AGGGCACGGCGACTACCACTGTATCGTGTACACGCCTGCATCGATACAAGAGATGGTGGACCTGACTATGCAGGCATTCGACGTGGCTGAGAAATACCGGATGCCTGTGATGATACTGGGCGACGCAGTACTGGGGCAGATGATGGAACCCGTGTCGTTTCCCGATCCTATGCCTTTCGGCGCCGATTCTGTGAACTGGGCCACGACCGGGGCGCGCGACGGGCGGGCTCCCAGGTTGATCAACTCGATCTACCTCAAGCCGGACGAGCTCTTCAGGCACAACCTCAAGCTCCAGGCGCGGTTTGAGCAAGCCAAAGCTGCGGAGGTTCGGTATGAGGCTGTCAACACTGACGACGCCGATGTCATACTGGTTGCGTACGGCACTACCTCCAGAGTGTGCAGGTCAGCCATGGACCGAGCCCGTGCGGCAGGCATCCGCGTCGGCCTCGTAAGGCCGATCACGGTATCGCCCTTCCCGTATCAGGCAATCGCCGACCTGGCTCGCACGGCGCGTGCGTTCCTCACTGTGGAAATGAGCTTGGGGCAGATGGTTGAGGACGTGAGGCTAGCTGTTTGCGGGGCTGCGCCCGTACATTTCTATGGTACCACAGGCGGAGTCGTGCCAACGGCCTCGGCAATAGCTGAAGAGGCGCGCAAGATAGCTATGGCGGAGGTGGAAAAGTGAAGCAGGTATACGCTATTCCAAAATCTCTGCAACCCCGGGCGACACACTACTGCCCCGGCTGCACCCATGGTATTGCCCACAAGCTAGTTGCGGAGACCATCGACGAACTGGGCGTGCGCGACCGAGCTATAGGCGTGGCACCGGTAGGATGCGCCGTTTTCGCCTACGACTACTTTGACTGCGATTTCCAGCAGGCTGCCCACGGGAGGGCTCCCGCCGTTGCCACCGGCATCAGGCGAGTCGTGCCCGACGCGGTCGTCTTCACCTACCAGGGCGACGGGGACCTCGCCTCGATCGGTGCGGCAGAAATCGTCCACGCCGCCATGAGAGGCGAGCGCATAACCGTTATCTTCATCAACAACGCTATCTACGGCATGACCGGGGGTCAGATGGCCCCTACTACGCTGGTGGGGCAGAAGACAACCACATCTCCGGCAGGCCGGGAGCTGGGGCACGCGGGCAGTCCCATCCGCATCGCCGAAATGCTGGCTACGATACCCGGAGCCGCCTACATTGCCCGTGTGTCCCTGACATCGCCGGCGAACGTGGCGCGCGCCAAGAAGGCCATTCGAAAGGCCTTTGACACACAGCTTTCGGGAGCGGGGTTTTCGCTGGTGGAGTGCCTGTCCACGTGCCCGACCAACTGGGGGATGGCGCCAATCGAGGCCATGGAGTGGCTGGAGAAGAACATGATTCCATACTACCCCCTGGGCGAGTTCCGTACCCCGGAAGGAGGGGCTAGCAATGGTTGAGGAGCTGATCATTGCAGGATTCGGCGGCCAGGGAGTGATGCTCATGGGCCAACTCCTCTCTTATGCAGGCATGCGCGAGGCTAAGAACGTCTCGTGGATGCCATCATATGGGCCGGAGATGCGCGGGGGCACAGCCAACTGCGCCGTTGTAATATCC
>DAOTAC010000351.1:0-1554 GCA_035382325.1 Bacillota bacterium
CGGGCCCGCTGAGCTGCTGCAGGCAGCCGAGGATCTGAAGAAGCTGGCAGATGAGGCGTCCCGGTACGACCTGCGTAATGCGCCCATACGAAGGATTCCGGAGTGCAACCGCTGCTATTTCGCGCAATTGTGCGGGTTCACCGCACAGGATCCTTGTGGTTTCTTCGATGACAGCCCTGAGGATGAAGACGACATTTCGCCTGGGAGTTGACCGGACCTAGCTGCGTGTCGGCGAGCCAACTCATCCACGACCGCTTGTGGCGGAATGTCGTGGTAGGCCAGGACGAGTAGGGAGTGAAACCAAAGGTCCGCCGTCTCCCTGATGATCTCGTCTCTGTCGCTATTCTTGGAGGCGAGCATAACTTCGCCCGCCTCTTCTGCAACCTTCTTCAGCACCCGGTCCTGCCCCGAGATGAGCAGCTTAGCCGTGTAGGAGCCTTCAGGCTTGCTGACTTTCCTGTCCTGGACGATGCGATAGAGCTCGTCCAGGCTGAACTCGGACGTAGTTCCGCCGATGGCGCACCGCGGTCCGGCGGAAAGCCTCGTGAAGAAACACGACTTCTGCCCTGTGTGACAGGCGGCGCCGGTCTGGTCTACCTGTATGAGCAGGCAATCTCGGTCGCAGTCGCAGTAGACTGCTCGAACGTCCTGGAAGTGTCCAGACGTTTCGCCTTTGACCCACAGGGCGTTGCGACTTCGGCTCCAAAAGCATGTCCGGCCCTCGCACACGGTCTTCTCGATGGACTCGCGGCTCATGTACGCGACCATGAGAACCTGAAGCGAGCCAGCATCCTGAACAACGGCGGGTATCAGCCCGTCATCATCGAACTTCAGCGTATCGACCCAGCCCTTGAGGCCCGTGCAACCCGGCGATTCGTATTGCTCCGTCATATCCTGACGTCAACTCCTTCACTTGCCAGATACCGCTTGATTTCGCCAATGCGAAGCAGGCCGAAATGGAACACCGACGCGGCGAGGGCGGCATCCGCTCCTCCCTCTACAAAGGCATCGCGGAAGTGCTCGGGCACGCCCGCGCCGCCCGAGGCGATCACCGGAACGCCAACTGTCTCGGTTACCGCACGCAGCTGGCGCAAGTCATACCCATCAGCGGCGCCGTCTCGCTCGATGGATGTAAGCAGGATTTCGCCCGCGCCCAGCCGCTCGACGGTTCGAGCCCATTCTACCAGGTCAAGCCGGGTGCGCTGCTTGCCCCCGCACGTACACACGACCCACTTGCCTTCCGCGTCGTCATTGCACGTATGCACATCCGGCGCTGCTGCAGTAGCGTCGATCGCCACCACGATGCGATCGCGCCCAAAGGCGTCGGCTGCCAGTCGCACCAGTTCGGGATTTTGTACTGCGGCGGTGTTGATGCCAACCTTGGACGCGCCTGCCTCCAGCACCCGCTCAATATCGTCGAGACTGGCTATGCCCCCGCCCACCGTGAGAGGAATGGAGAGGGCGGATGATACCCTGCGCACTACATCCATGGCGGTCCTATGGCCTTCTTCGGTGGCCGCGATATCGAGCAGCACCAGCTCGTCTGCGCCTTCC
>DAOTAC010000352.1:0-1528 GCA_035382325.1 Bacillota bacterium
TGATCTAGCCCATCGAGGACCGACCCGCCTCCGGCCAGCACCACACGGCTCACCGCGGCGTCGTCCCTTCTTCCCTGAAGCTGCAGGTCATGGTAGTCCAGCGACCTACGCACCTCAGTGCCTATCTCGCGGGCAATATCCAGCACCGCCTCGGCAATAGCACGACTGCGGGCGTCCAACGCATTCAGCTGCGACTGGTCTTGATACACTCGGGCTTCATCGATCTTGATCTGCTCAGCCTCTTCGAACCCTACGCCGAGCCCATCGGCAATGGCTCTGGTGAAGCTGTAGCCCCCCACAGGCACAATCCGGGTGAACCTGAGGATCTCACCCTCGGCGATCACAATATCTGTGGTGCCTGCGCCAATGTCGACGTAGGCGACCACCCCGTTGGACATAGAGCACGGGCTCTCGACTCCCGAGGGTTCATATCTGAGCGCCCGAAGCACCGTGAACGGCTGAACATCCACGGCAACCACCCTCAGGCCCGCCAGTTCTATCGCCGCTAGGTGGGAGTCGACGATGCTGCGCTGCGCCGCGACGAGCATGACTTCCATGTTCGCGGCCTCAGGTTCCGCGATGCCGTGGATGACCTCGAAGTCGACAACCGCCTCTTCCATGGGAAAAGGTATGTACTTCTGGCCCTCCCACTTCAGAGCCTCGCGCAGTTCCTCTTCAGGCATCTTCGGAAACTGCACGTGCCGCACGACCACTCCCTGCCCGGCAATGGCCGCCACCACCTCGCCCGGCCTGAAATGGCCCGCGGCAAGCGCCTTCTTGATCACAGCCGCCACCTGCTCGGGCCGGACCACCTTCCCATCGCGGATGACGTCCACGGGGGTAAGCTCGACCGCCGCGCGCGTTAGCTCGACAGACACGCCTTTCGCGGTCAGTTCCACAAGCTTGACCCGGCTTGTGCCGATATCAAGCCCTACCATGCTCTTAGCGCGCCTTCCGAAAAGACCGATCGGCATCGATTCATCCCCCCAAGACAGAAAACTACAAAACGACACATTAGCTATTCGACTGTAATAGATAAACTCCTACTGCAAAAAGATGAAAGACAGGATAGACGGGGCGAAAAACGCGGAAATCAGCCCTCCGACAGCGAGAAACGGGCCAAAGGGCATCGGGTCTCTCCTCTTCTGCTTACCCAGGGCGATGCGCGCAATCCCCACAACCGAGCCCAGGAGCGCCCCGACAAACAGCGCCAATAGACCCGCATCCCACCCCAGAAACGCCCCCATCATGCCCATGAGCTTGATATCTCCCCCGCCCATGCCGCCCCGACTGGCCAAGGCGAGCAGGTAGACCACGCCCCCGCACACCAGGAGGCCAACGATGGACTGCAGGAAGGAGATGCCGGGGATGAACAAAGACAGGATGAGGCCGACAGCCATACCGGGATACGTGACCGCGTTGGGGATGAGACGGGTGTTGATGTCGGTGCCCGCGACGATCGTAAGGAGGGAGACAAAGATCAGATACTTGAGACTCACGAGACTGACCCCGTGAACCGCCACGACGG